>NZ_SMAK01000004.1:247759-380665 GCF_004346195.1 Tepidamorphus gemmatus
TGCGGCGAACGGGCTTCGGCGTGGCCGGTGGTCAGGTAATGCACAAGCGGGTTGATGCCGGACGCGCGAACGTCCGGATAGCGCTCAAGATACCAGGCGCCGTCGAACAGGGCATGGGGCTGGCGCCCTTCCTGCCAGCCGCGGTCGAGATAATCGCGGAGCGGATTCTCGCCCGATGCCGCAACGTCGGGATAGGCGGCCAGGTAGAAATCCGTGTCGAACAGCTGCGCGGCAATCGGTTCCTCAAGTTTGGATGGACGTCGCAGCCGCCTGACCTTCGGTAGGATTCGTCTCAACATCTTCCGGAGTTCCGTGCCGATTGAGTTGCCGGTGCGGGACCACCACCCTCAGGAGCGGAACACCATGGCTGGCTACGCCGCGATCCTCTTATAGCGTTCGGCTACAATTCGGAACAGGTCGAGGTCGTGCGCATTGGCGTCGATCAACCGGGCATAGAGCTCGGTCCCGAGCTCGGCTTCGATTGCTGCAAGCCTGTCGGCCAGCGAGTCTCCGCCGTCGCGACTGACGTTCTTCGTGTAGGCGACGGCACGGAAGCCGGGATGGATGGGGGCCAGGAGTCGCTCGAGTTCATCGAGCGACTGCTCGAACGCCTCGACGAGGCCAATGAAAGGCAGTCGGTCGAGGGTCCTGATCGCCCGTTCGAATTCGGAGCCGTCCGGGCCTGGCGTTCCATAGGCCAGGCGCATGACCTGGAAGTTGCGGGCAACGCCGCTACCGGGACGATCGAGAAGGCAGCGCACATAGCCGGCGAAATCCGTCTGCCGCGCAAGACGCGCGCCGAAGGTGTCGGCGTTCTGCCGACGCTCGAACCGATATGCCGAGGCCAGCCGGTCGATCGGGTGGCGGATGAACAGGACCGGGAAGATGTCGACTCCCTCGATGGTGGGCTCCGGCAGCAGGGCGGTGTGGGAGGACAGGGCCCTGAGCTGCGGATTGGCTGCGATATAGGCAGCCACCTCTGCGGCGTTGCTGCGGCCGACAGCCCGTCCGCCAGCGGCCGGGAACTCCTGCTCGGCCCACGCCTCGCCGAAGTTATGCCGCAACATGGCGTCGACGGATGTTCCGGCATTCTTGAACAGATGATAGTGCAGGACCACTGTCCGCGGACCTGCCTGGCACACCGGCTTCGCCGCCGGCACCGCGAACACGGCCGGCGGCTTGATGACGGCATGCTCGCCGAGCACCATCGCGTCGAAGAGCCGCAGTGTCAGGGCCCGTGCCTCGGTGGCCCGGGCATCCTCCGCCAGCCCGTTCCAGCGTCGGATGAGATGCCACAGATCCCTGACCAAGGGGGCAATGCGCGGTGATCCAGGCAGATCGGCCGCAAGCGAACCGCTTGGCGCGTCCACAACGGCAGAATCCCCGGAGATCAGGGCGGACAGCACGCGCCGCTGTTCGATTTCGTCGGCGGCCGGATCGAGCACGGCGGAGCAGCCGGCCTCGGCGAGCACGCTGCAGGCATGCTGTGCCCACAGCCGCAGAGTCCGCGCAACCGGCCTGCCCGATGATCTGTGCACGGCTGCAGCGACGACCGGCGGCGGGTCAGCGACCAGAATGACATGCGGCCGGTAGCCCAGCCGCTGCAGCGCATCGCGATAGAGCCCGGGCAGGACCGCGGCAGCCGGGGCGCCGACGACGATGCTGTCGGCCGGCGCGACCGCCGATTGCAGCCGGGCACACAGTTCAGAGGCGAAGCGCAGACGGACGGTCTCGTCGAGCAGCCGCGCCGCCTGCCCGGGCGTCAATCCCTGGACCAGGAGTGGACCCGGCCGGTCAAGCGCGAGCCCGACGCTGCCGAGTGCGCGGTCGGCGATCTCATCGAGCGCTGCGGATGCGACGGCGTCGGGTGCGGCGGCCCCGGTCAGGGCCGCGACACGGTCCGCCCAAACGGCAGGCGTGTCTACGGTCAGACCGGTGACGATGATCGCCGTCTTGATTGACATCGAGGTGTTCGGTCGATCCGGTTTCGAGCATTGTTCCTGGCGCGAAGCCGGCCGAATGGTCGGAGCGGGGAGATTTGAACTCCCGACCCCTAGTCCCCCAGACTAGTGCGCTAACCGGGCTGCGCTACGCTCCGTCGCCATTCACAGGCGACTTCTATCCCGTCCCTCCTGCAGCCTCAAGCCCCGTTTGGCCGCCTGGCCGCCCAATCCTAACGCCGCACATCATCGAGGAGCCGCTTGCATTCCATAAGCTCGAACAGGGCCGCCTTCAGCTGCCTCGTCTGTTCGGCCGAAAGCCCTCCTCCCGGCGCCACCTCGATCGACACCGGTTCGCCGACGCGCTGCGTGCGCGGCTTCGGAGCATAGATGTCGGCCTCGGCGGGTTTCGCGACCGAAAACGGAGCTTCGGTAGGAGGCCGCGCCGACCTCGCGGAAGCGACGGATTCGGCCTCGGAAAGCAATCCGGGCGGATCAGCCTGCGGCTCGGTTGCCGACGGCGCGCGATCCGCCTCCTCGACATCGCCGGGATCCGGCTCCAGCCTAGCTGCGGGCGCGGCGTGCGCCTCGGGCGCCTCGCCCTCGAGCCAGACGCCCATCACATATCGCACCCCCTGTTCCTTGAGGATGCGCTGCACACCCTTGATGGTATATCCTTCGCCATAGAGCAGATGGCGGATGCCGCGCAGCAGATTGACATCCTCGGGCCGATAGTAACGGCGGCCGCCGCCGCGCTTCATCGGCTTGATCTGGCTGAAGCGGGTTTCCCAGAAGCGCAGCACGTGCTGCGGCAGGTCGAGTTCCTCGGCGACTTCGCTGATCGTCCGGAACGCTTCGGGTGATTTCTCGGACATCGGCACTCAGGCAGCGGCAGTCATGCGGTCTTCAGGAGGCGGCACCTTCGTTGATGCGCTGCTTCAGTACCGCGCTCGGCTTGAAGACCAGCACCCGCCGTGGCGCAATCGGCACTTCTTCGCCGGTCTTGGGGTTCCTTCCGATCCGCTGGCCCTTCTCGCGCACGACGAAAGAGCCGAACGACGACAGCTTCACCGTCTCGCCCCGTTCCAGGCACTCGCCGATCTCGGCAAGAACAAGCTCGACCAGTTCGGCCGATTCGGTTCGCGACAGGCCCACCTTCTGGTAGACCGCTTCGCAGAGATCTGCGCGCGTGACAGTCTTCCCCCCCATCTGGACCACACTCCGCCTACCCGCCGCACGCTCGGCCGTGCCCATAGGAAAACGCTAGTCGGTTGATCTGGCCTGGTCAACCGTCGGTGTGTCGGCTCGACGCCCGACTACCAACGCACCAGCGCAGCCCCCCAGGTGAAGCCCCCGCCCATGGCTTCCAGCATCACCAGGTCGCCCTCGCGGATGCGACCGTCACGCCGCGCGGTGTCAAGCGCCAGTGGTATCGACGCCGCCGAGGTATTGCCGTGACGGTCGACCGTGATCACCACCTTCTCGTCCGGCCAGCCGAACTTCCGCGCCGTCGCGTCGATGATCCGCTTGTTGGCCTGGTGCGGAACGAACCAGTCGATCTCGACGGCGGCCGCGCCGGCATCGGCGAGAGCCCCGTCGATGACGTCGGAGACGAGGCCCACCGCATGGCGGAACACCTCGCGTCCCTCCATCCTCAGATGGCCGACCGTCTGCGTCGAGGATGGACCGCCGTCCACATAGAGCTTGTGCAGATGACCACCGTCGGACCTGAGCCGGGTCGCAAGCACGCCGCGGTCGGTCTTGGCACCGTCTTGCTCCTGGCCTTCGAGCACGATGGCTCCGGCACCGTCGCCGAACAGGACGCAGGTCGTGCGGTCCTCCCAGTCGAGGATGCGGGAGAACGTCTCGGCGCCGATGACCAGCACCCGATGCGCCTGGCCGGACCGGATCAGCGCGTCGGCATTGGCGATGCCGAAGACGAACCCGGAGCACACTGCCTGCAGATCGAACGCAGCTCCCGAATGCAGCCCGAGGCGGTCCTGAACGATGACGGCGGTAGCGGGAAAGGTGTAGTCGGGGGTGGCGGTTGCCACGAGGATCACGTCGATGTCGCGCGCCTCCAGGCCGGCATCGGCAAGCGCCGCAGTTGCGGCAGCGAATGCCAGATCCGAGGTGCGTTCGCCCTCGGCGGCGATGCGGCGCTCGCGGATCCCGGTGCGCTGAACGATCCACTCGTCGGTTGTGTCGACCATCCCTGACAGTTCGGCATTGGTCAGTACGCGGTCCGGAAGGTGGGAACCGGTGCCGCGGACCACGGAGCGCATCTTCTTCACGAGTGGGCAACCTCAGGGTGCTGTTCTTGCGCGGACGCGCGATCCTTCTGGTAGTGATCGACGCTGTCGGCGACCTTCTTCATAAGTCCATTGCGGGCGAGGTGATGGCCGAGTGCGACCGCCGCCGCATAACCTTCCGCATCCGTTCCGCCGTGGCTCTTCACGACCAGCCCGTTGAGGCCGAGGAAGACGCCGCCATTGGACTTGCGCGGATCCATCTTCTCCTTGAGCGTGTCGAAGGCGCCCTTTGCGAACAGGAAGCCGATCTTCGAGAACAGGCTGCGGCCCATGGCATCGCGCAGATACTGCGCGATCTGCTTGGCAGTGCCCTCGGCGGTCTTCAGCGCAATGTTTCCGCTGAAACCTTCGGTGACGACCACGTCCACCGTGCCCTTGCCGATGTCGTCGCCCTCGATGAAGCCGGCATAGGCAATCGGAAGCCCGCCCTCGCGCAGCATCTGCCCGGCGGCGCGAACATATTCGAGGCCCTTGACCTCCTCGACACCGATGTTGAGCAGCCCGACCGTCGGTCGCTTCAGCGAGAAGAGCGCTCGCGCCATCGCCTCGCCCATCAGCGCGAAGCTGACCAGCTGCTCGGCATCGGCGCCGATGGTCGCCCCGACGTCCAGCACGATGGATTCGCCCCTCAGGGTCGGCCAGATCGCGGCCAGCGCCGGCCGCTCGATACCCGGCATCATCCGCAGGCAGAGCTTGGACATCGCCATCAGTGCGCCGGTATTGCCGGCCGACACGGCCATGTCCGCCCGGCCGGTCTTCACTGCCTCCAGCGCCATCCACATGCTGGACCGTCGCCGTCCCTGACGCAGGGCCTGGCTGGGCTTGTCCTCCATCCTGACCGCGACGTCGGTGTGCTCCACCTCCGCGACCGCCTCGAGCGCTGGGTGACGCGCGAGCAGGGGGCGGACCTCCGAGGCGTCGCCGAAGAACACGAACCGGCAGTCCGGATAGCGCTCGCGCGCGATCGCGCACCCCGGCACGACGACGGACGGGCCGAAATCCCCGCCCATGGCGTCAATGGATATCCTCACCGGTGATGACATCGGGCTGAAAGGCGGCTGAGACCCGTTGGCCTGCGGCGGAACGTCCGCCCGGTCCAGGTTCGCGAAGTTCCCGGACAATAGCGATTTGCAAATCGCATACAACCGCTTTCTTGCCGGACGATCGGGCAGCCGCGTTCGGACCGGCCAAGCGTTCAGGAACCGCCATCCCCGCGACGCAGTCGTGCCAGCCCGGCGAAGGCGCCGGACGGCACAGACCCGTCGCTCCCGCCGGTACCGGCCTCGAACACGACACCGGGTCTGCGCGGATAGGGGTCCAGACCGAGCGACAGAGTCTGGGCGATCAGGGCGCCGACATCGATCGCACCGCCCTCGAGCGGCTCGGTTTCGACGTCGTCCACTGCCGCACCCTCCCCATCGGCTTCGGATGGCCGTCCAAGCTCGGGCACATAGCGGATCGCGACGACCTCGTCGATCGTCGCAGCGACGGGCTCGAGGGTGACGACGCAGGTCTGCACGAGATCGCAGGCGACGTGGCCATTCACGGCAAGGGATCGCCTCGCTCGCGGCTCGATCTTGAGCGCGGCCTCGACACGCTCGACGCTCGGCACGCCGAGATAGCGCGCGAAGGCGGCGCACTGGGCCGCGTCGGCGCGGAAGGCGATGTCCAAGCCGCTGTCGGGAACCTGGTCGCGGATCACCGGAATTGAGACGGGATAATCGCGGATGATCATGCGTACCCTCCAGGGACAGGCGGCCAGCCCGGCTCGCCCGCCGCCAGCGACGCCAATCCGGTGGCGGCAAGGGCCCGGTCGCAGTCGCGGACATAGCCGACCATGGCGCGCAGTCGTTCCGCTCCGGCGCGCCCGTCATACAGGTTGCGGGCGAGCGCGTCGGCAAGGAGGGCGTCGTCCGCGGCGTCGAGTCCCGCATCATAGGCGCCGGCGCGGCCATAGAATGCTTCGCCCATCCTGCGGATGCGCCTGGGCACCACCAGGTCGTAGACGCCCATCTCCCGCAGGTTGCCATCGAGGTTGCGGAACATCAGATCGAACAGCGCCTGGGCCAGGTCGCGCCCGGCGGCGCCATCGCGGCGCAATCGGCGCATGATGAGCGCGGCGTGCAGAACGAGCAGCTCGAACCGCCCCTCCGGCGTATCGGGAACGCCGTCCCCACCGTAAAAGGCCGGTTGCCGCGCCTGCGCCACGATTGATCGGTACAGCGCATCACAGTCGTCGCCGGGCCGAAGTCGCGCCAGCAGTCTGCGGAGCATCCATGGCCTCCTTTCCAGGCGGAATCCGGCGCGGATAACGGTCCGGGGTGCTGATACGGTTGCTTTTGCCGATGCCGCAAGCTAGGTCAATCGCCCTGGCGGTAATTGTGCCCGCCGCGGCGGATCAGAACAAGGACGAGATGGGACCTGATCGAGCGATGTGCAATCTACCGTCGCGATTGGCGCGGCGCCGGGCGCTGATCGGGCTGATCGGTGCCGGTTTGCTGCTGGCCGGATGTAACACCTTCACCATCGAGCGGCACCACGGCTATCTGCTGAGCCAGGACCAGCTCGACCAGATCCCGGTCGGATCGAGCCAGGAACAGGTCGACTACGTGCTCGGCACGCCCTCGACGACGGCGACCTTTGGCAATGAGGTCTACTATTACATCTCGCAGACGACCAAGACGACGGCGTTTCTGGCTCCCAAGGTGACGGAGCAGCGCATTCTCGCCGTGTATTTCGACCGTGACCGCCGCGTCGAACGGATCGCCAATTATGGGCTGGAAGACGGGCGCGTCGTCGATTTCATCAGCCGCAAGACGCCGACATCGGGCGAGGAAGTGACATTCCTGCGGCAGATCTTCTCATCGGCCGTCGGCGAGAACGTCTGATCGGTCCCGCGCCGGAAGATCCGTCGGCACCGGACCGATCCTCGCCAGGGCACATGCCCGTCCCGGCGGGCGCGGTCTCCTCTCCGGGCAAGGCGCCCGCTCTGGCGGACATCCGGGCAGGAAAAACCCCGCGGCAGCGCTGGCAACCGCGGGGTATCCTCGTCTTGGACGGGCCTCAGTGGGCGAGGACCGCCAGAAGAAGCAGCGCCACGATGTTGGTGATCTTGATCATCGGGTTCACGGCCGGGCCGGCAGTGTCCTTGTAGGGGTCGCCCACCGTGTCACCGGTCACCGCGGCCTTGTGGGCCTCGGAGCCCTTGCCGCCGTAGTGGCCGTCCTCGATGTACTTCTTGGCATTGTCCCAGGCGCCGCCGCCTGCCGTCATCGAGATGGCGACGAACAGTCCGGTGACGATAACGCCGAGCAGCATCGCGCCGACGGCCGAGAAGGCGGCCGACTTGCCGGCGATCGCATTGATCACCACGAACATGACGATCGGCGAGAGCACCGGCAGGAGCGAGGGAATGACCATCTCCTTGATGGCGGCCTTGGTCAGCAGGTCGACCGCCGCCCCATAGTCCGGCCGCTCGGTGCCCTGCATGATGCCCGGCTTGTCGCGGAACTGGCGCCGGACCTCCTCGACGATGGCGCCGCCGGCGCGACCGACGGCCATCATGCCCATCGAGCCGAACAGGTACGGCAGCAGGCCGCCAAAGAACAGGCCGACGACCACGTAGGGGTTGGACAGCGAGAAGTCGAGGTTCACCCCGTTGAAGTAGGGATACTGGGCAGCGTTGGCGATGAAGTACTTCAGATCCTCGGTATAGGCCGCGAACAGCACCAGCGCGCCGAGACCGGCCGAGCCGATCGCGTAGCCCTTGGTGACCGCCTTGGTGGTGTTCCCGACCGCGTCAAGCGCGTCGGTCGTCTTGCGCACGTCGGCCGGAAGGTCAGACATCTCGGCGATGCCACCGGCATTGTCGGTAACCGGTCCGAACGCATCGAGCGCGACCACCATGCCCGCGAGTGCCAGCATCGTCGTCACCGCGATGGCGATCCCGAACAGGCCGGCCAGCGAATAGGTGATGATGATGCCTGCGATGATGATGATGGCGGGCACCGCCGTCGCTTCCATCGACACCGCCAGACCCTGGATCACGTTGGTGCCGTGACCGGTCACGGAGGCCGAGGCAATCGACTTCACCGGACGATAGCCGGTGCCGGTGTAGTATTCGGTCACCACGATGATGAGCGCGGTGACCACCAGGCCGATGAGGCCGCACAGGAAGAGATCCAGTCCGGTGAACGAAACGCCGTTGCTCGCGGTCAGCACGGTATCGGTGCCGAGCAGCATCGCGGTGACCGGATACAGCGCAATCGCCGACAGGACGCCAGTGGCGATGAACCCCTTGTAGAGGGCGCCCATGATCGACTGGTTGGCGCCGAGGCGCACGAAGAAGGTACCGATGATGGAGGTGGCGACGCAGACTGCGCCGATCGCCAGCGGATAGAGCAGTGCGGACTGCAGCACGTCCTGGCCAGCGAAGAAGATCGCCCCCAGCACCATTGTCGCGACGACGGTCACTACGTAGGTCTCGAACAGGTCGGCCGCCATGCCGGCGCAGTCGCCTACATTGTCGCCGACATTATCGGCGATGGTGGCAGGATTGCGCGGATCGTCCTCCGGGATGCCGGCCTCGACCTTGCCGACCAGGTCGCCGCCGACGTCGGCGCCCTTGGTGAAGATGCCCCCACCCAGACGGGCGAAGATCGAGATCAGCGAGGCGCCGAAGCCGAGAGCGACGAGGGCGTCGACGACCGTACGATCGCCCGGTGCATAGCCCATCATGCCGGTCAGCACGAGGTAGTAGACCGCGACACCAAGCAGCGCGAGACCAGCAACCAGCAGACCGGTCACCGCGCCGGCGCGGAAGGCGATGGCAAGGCCGGCGGACAGGCTCAGGCTGGAGGCCTGCGTCGTGCGGACATTGGCACGCACCGAAACCAGCATGCCGATGAACCCGGCGGCCGCTGACAGGATCGCGCCGATCGCGAAGCCGATGGCGACGGTGATCGACAGCAGCCAGGCGACGATGACGAATATGACGATGCCCACGATGCCGATCGTGGTGTACTGCCGGCTCAGATACGCCTGCGCGCCTTCCTGAATGGCGCCGGCGATCTCCTGCATGCGCTGATTGCCCGCATCCGCCGCCATGACGGACTGGATCGCCCAGACGCCATAGACGATGGACAAGGCGCCGCAGGCGATAATCGCCCAAATTGCCATAGACATGGGTCCTATCCTGCTTGTCTGATTGTCGTTCGTTTCGCGAGCGGAGGCCCGGCCGCGGCCGAAATATCGTCCATGGGAGCCCCCGCCCCCCAATGTGACCGGTGGTCGGCGCGACCTTTGCCAGAAAAACCTTCGGCAAGCAACAAATCGCTACCGAAGACGGCCGCCGCGTCAGACCGCCGGACCGCGATCCGGCGACACCTTCAGCCAGCCGAGCAACAGCAGGCAGACGCCCGCGACCGGAAACACCGCGACGTTGATGATCTCCCAGCCGCCGGTCACCAGGATCGCGCCGGACATCAGCGAGGCCAATGCCTGGAAACCGAACACCAGGAAATCGTTCATCGCCTGCACCCTGGACCGCTCGGCGGGCTCGTAGGTCTCGGTCAGCAATGCGGTCGCGCCTATGAAGCCGAAGTTCCAGCCGATGCCGAGGAGCACCAGCGCAATCCAGAAATGCCACACCGTGATGCCACTCAGCGCGATGGCGGCACTGGCCGCCAGCAGCACCAGCCCGGCGGCGATGACGCTGAGCGTTCCGAAGCGGACGATCAGTGCGCCAGTAAAGAAACTTGGCGCGAACATCGCGATCACATGCCACTGGATGCCGAGCGTCGCCTCGGTCTGCGTGTGATCGCAGGCGACCATGGCAAGCGGCGCGGCTGTCATCACCAGGCTCATCAGCCCGTAGCTGCCGATGGCGCAGACCACCGCCACGATGAACCGGCCCTGCCGTGCGATCTCCAGCAGCGGCCGCCCCCCCATTCCCTTTGGCGCGGGCGGAAGCTTCGGGATGCGCAGGAAGGCGAGCACGAGGATCGCGGCAAGGCCAAGCACGATCTGCGTCAGGAAGGCACCGGCGAACGGGATCGGGTCGAGTGCGTCCTTTGTGAGGATCACGATCTGGGGCCCGAGCACACCCGTCACCACGCCGCCGGCGAGGACCCAGGAGATCGCCTTGGGCCGAAATGCCGGTGTCGCCGTGTCGGCAGCCGCGAAGCGGTACTGCTGGACGAACGCATTTCCGAGCCCGGCGAAGGCCGTGCCGAGGCAGACGAGCCAGAAGCTGCCGATGATCACCGCGTAGCCCGCAAGCCCCCCGGCGACCATCGTGGTCAGCGCGCCGAGCTGAAAGCCCGGCCTACGGCCGATGCGGCGCATCAGCATTGCCGCCGGAATCGTCCCCGACGCGACGCCGAGAACGAATGCCGTCACCGGCAGCGTTGCCAGCGACTTGTCGTCACCGAGCAGATAGTAGCCGACGAGCCCCCCCATCGAGATGACGATCGGCGCGGAGGCGCCGCCGATCGCCTGGGCAGCCGCAAGCACCAGCGCATTGCGCCGGGCCATGCGATCGTCCGAATGGTCGAACGCAGACGCTCCGGCGATCATGGTGGCGGTCTCCGCAGGTCCCGGGCCCCCGGGGGGAAACGCCGGCGAGCGGCCAACACGCCACGCCGGCGGTAGCGCGTCAACATCAATTCAACGCAGCGGATCGTCGGTTCGCACATGGCTGAACGATCGGCTGACAAGCCGCAGCTCCTGCCCGGCCACGTCAACGAAGCGTGCCGGCCCGGCTCCCGCGCGAACGTCTCCGATGCAGCTGACCGGAACGCCGGCAGCCATTGCGGCCGACTCGAAGTCCGGGGCCGACCGCGACGGCACCGCCGCCAGGATCTCGTAGTCGTCACCTCCGGTAAGGCAGAGGTCGAGCATTGAGCGGTCCGCCGCAACACAGGCAGCGGCGGCAGCCGAAAGCGGCACCCGGTCGGCCGCAACCTCGGCCGTGACGCCGGAGGCCGTGCAGAGCTTGTCGAGGTCTCCGGCGAGGCCGTCCGACACATCGAGCGCCGCCGACGCGAAGCGGCGAACCGCCTCGGCGAGCGCCATGCGGGGGCGCGGCAGGCGGTAGCGATCCGCCAGGAAGATGCGATCCGCCTCCCCGACGAGACCGTGCAGGTGCGGATCGCCAGTTGCGGCGCGCAGCCCCAGCGCGCCGTCGCCGATGGTGCCCGACACGTAGAGGCGGTCGCCAGGCTGCGCCCCCGACCGGCGGACCATGCCGCCGGGCGGCACGGTGCCGAAGGCGGTGATCGAAATGACCAGCCTGCCGCTGCGGATGGTGTCGCCGCCATAAAGCTCGACCGCGTATTCGTGCTGGTCGGCGGCTAGACCCGCGGCGAATCCGGCAATCCAGGCCTCGCTCCAGTCGTCGGGCAGGCCGAGCAGCACAAGATAGCCGACGGGTCGGGCGCCCTTGGCGGCGAGATCGGAGAGGTTGACCCGAAGGGCCTTGCGCGCCACGAGATCGGCCGCCTCGCCAGCGGGGAAGTGCACGCCTTCGGCGATACCGTCCTTGGTCAGGACGAGGTCGAGATCCCGAGGCGGCGCATACGAGGCGGCGTCATCGAGCAGCCTGTGCGCGCCCGCAGCGGTCGCGAGCGGACGGAAATGGCGCGCGATCAGCCCATGCTCGTCGAGGGAGCTCATCGCGCAGCGTCAGGTGAGAATTCGGCCTGGCGGATGCGCCGGGCCAGGCGGTCGAGCAGCGCATTCACGAGGCCGGGTTCGTCGCCTTCATCGAAGAAGGCACGGGCAATGTCGACGTACTCGCTGATGATCACACGGGCGGGCACGTCGCGCCGCTCGATCAGTTCGTAAACGCCTGCCCGCAGGATCGCCCTGAGCGTCATGTCCAGCCGTCTCAACGGCCAGCCGCCTTCGAGGCTCTGATCGACTTCGGTGTCGATCCGGCGCTGCAACCTGACCACGCCCCCGAGCAGATCGCGGAAGAAGCCGACGTCGGCGTCGATCAGCCGGTCACCCTCGATCTCCGAGCCGAGACGGTGCTGCTCGAACTCGGCGATGGTCGCCAGCAGGTCGGTGCCGGCGACGTCCATCTGGTACAGCGCCTGGACAGCGGCCAGGCGCGAGGCACCGCGGCGGTTGGCCTTTCCGGCACCGGAACTGCGCGCATCCCGTCGGGGAGCGTCGGGCTTGCGGGCGGCGGTCAATTCGCTTCTCCGGAAAGCTGCCGTTTCGTCGCAATCATCGCGAGCGCGGCGCGCGCCGCCGCCCCGCCCTTGTCTTTCCGGTCGAGCCGCGCACGCACATGCGCCTGCTCTCCGTTCTCCACGGTGAGAATGCCATTACCGAGCGCCAGCAGGTGTCTGACCGACAGATCCATCACGGCGCGCGCGGATTCCCCGGCGACGATGTCATAGTGGCTGGTCTCGCCGCGGATCACGCAGCCGAGCAGCACGTAGCCGTCGAAAGCTCGGGAGGGATTGCGCTCGCCGACGTCGATCGCCATGGCGAGCGCCGCCGGTATTTCCAGGACGCCAGGAACGGTGACACGGGCCACCGCAGCCCCGGCGGCATCGAGCGCGGCCATCGCGCCCTCGCGGAGCTCCTCGGCGATGTCCGGATAGAACGCCGCTTCGATGATCAGGATCTTCGGCCGCGCCGTGGTCATTGCGGTTCGGTCTCCTTCAGACGGGCGACGTAGCGCGCCATCAGATCGACTTCGAGGTTCACGCGGTCGCCGGCGCGGCGCTCGCCCCAGGTTGTCGCAGCAAGACTGTGCGGGATCAGCATCACCTCGAACCGGCGGCCGTGCACGCGGTTGACCGTCAGCGACGTGCCGTCGAGCGCGACCGACCCCTTCTCGGCGATGAAGCGATGCAGCGGCTCGGGCGCCTCGAGCGCAAAGGCGGCGCAATCTCCGTGGTTGTGGCGCGTGACGATCTCGGCAACGCCGTCGACATGGCCGGTCACCATGTGCCCGCCCAGTTCATCGCCCTGGCGCAGCGAACGCTCGAGATTGACGCGCGTTCCCGGCTGCCATGCGCCGAGCGTCGTCCGCTGCAGCGTTTCGCGGGACACGTCGAACGACATGGCGGTACGACCATCCTCGAGCGGATGTACCGCGACGACCGTCAGACACGGCCCACCACAGGCGATCGACGCGCCAATGGCGATGCTTTCGAGGGGATAGCGGCAAGCAATCACCGCGCGAGTGCCGGCCGAACCTGGCGTTACCGAGACCACCTCGCCGATATCGCTGATCAGTCCGGTGAACACTGCCTCACCCCAGCCGCGCAAAGCTGTCCAGAACGTCCTCGCCGAGCCTGCGGCGATCCTCGCGCCTGTATGCCCCGCTGCCGGCAATGGCGGCAAGGGCCGATCCGGCAGGGAGCCCATGCGATCCGATCACACCGGGGCCGTGGAACAGCATCGCCTCGTCAACGAGATCGGCCGCAACGAGGCTTGCCGCGACCGTTGCGCCGCCCTCGACGAGCACCCTCGTGATGCCCTGGGCGGCGAGCAGTTCAAGTACAGCCGCGGGATCGAGATGCCCATCCGATCCACGCGGCGCGGACAGGACGTTCGCGCCGAGCGATTCCAGTTCCACCCGCCGGTGCGGATCGGCGTCGGCCGCCGCGACCACCCATACCGGTGCGGGGGCGGGACGGCGCAGCAGCGCGGCGGATCGGGGCAGCCTCAAACCGCCGTCGAGAACGACACGGACCGGACTGCGATCCTCCATCCCCGGCAGCCGGCATGTCAATGCAGGATCATCAGCGAGCACCGTGCCGATGCCGACCAGGATGGCGTCGTGACGTGCCCGCAGCATGTGCGCGACGGCCCGCGCCGGCGCGCCGGTGATAGCGACCGGTGCCCCACCGGCGCCCGCGATCATTCCATCGGCGCTGACGGCGAGCTTCAGCGTCACCCGGGGGCGGTCGCGCAGGATGCGCATGATGTGGCCGTCATGAACCCGGCGAGCCTCGGCCGCCATCGGCCCCACCTCGACGGCGATACCCGCCTCGCGCAGCCGCGCATGGCCCCGTCCGGCCACGCGCGGATCGGGGTCGTCGAGCGGCGAGACGACGCGGGCAATGCCCGCCGCCACCAGCGCCTCGGCACAGGGCGGGGTCCGGCCATGATGCGAGCACGGCTCCAGCGACACGTAGCAGGTGGCGCCGCGCGCCAGGTCGCCTGCTTCGGCCAGCGCCAGGACCTCGGCATGCGGCCGCCCCCCCGGCCTCGTCCAGCCGCGGCCGACGACCACCGGTCCCGCACCGCGATCAGCCACGATCAGCGCGCCGACGGCTGGATTGGGCCAGGTGCGGCCGAGTTCGCGGGTGCCCAGGCGAATCGCCGCGGCCATGAAGGCGGCGTCGATGTCCGGGCGCGCGGTCGGCGTAACGTGCATGAAGCTCCAGCGCCTTCAGTCGGAGGCGGTGTCCTCGGAGGCTTCGCGCGGGCCGGACAGCGCGTCGAGGAACTCCTCGAAATCCTTGGCCTCGGTGAAATTACGGTAGACGGAGGCGAAGCGGACATAGGCGACGTCATCCAGCGACCGCAGCCCCTCCATCACCAACCGGCCGATCGTCTCGGACGGGATCTCGCTCTCGCCCATGCTTTCAAGCCGCCGGACAATGCCCGAAACCAGCCGTTCGACCCGGTCGGTATCGACGGGCCGCTTGCGCAGGGCGATCTGCACCGAGCGCATCAGCTTGTCGCGGTCGAATGGCACGCGTCTGCCGGTGCGCTTGACCACCACCAGTTCGCGCAGCTGGACACGCTCGAAGGTGGTGAACCGGCCGCCGCAATCGGGACAGACGCGGCGGCGTCGGATCGCGGCGCTGTCCTCGGTCGGTCGGGAATCCTTCACCTGGGTCGCGAGACTACCGCAGTAGGGACAGCGCATCGCCCCCCTCCCCCGCTCCCGGCCGCATGGCCGGCATCAGCGGCCGTAGATCGGGAATCGACGGCAGAGCGCCAGCGCCCGGTCGCGGACGGCGGCCTCCACCGCGGCATTGCCCTCGTCGCTGTTGGCAGCGCGCAGCCCCTCCAGCACCTCGACGATCATGTCGCCGATCTCCTGGAACTCGGCAACGCCGAAGCCGCGCGTCGTGCCGGCCGGGCTGCCGAGACGAATGCCGGACGTGATCGTCGGCCTCTCCGGATCGAACGGGACCCCGTTCTTGTTGCAGGTGATGTGCGCGCGTCCCAGCGCAGCCTCGCTCTGCTTGCCGTTGAGGTTCTTGGGGCGCAGGTCGACAAGCATCAGGTGGGTGTCGGTACCACCCGAAACGATATCGAACCCGGCCTGCTTCAGCCGGTCAGCCAGCACCTTGGCATTGGCGACGACCTGCTGGGCGTAGAGCTTGAATTCCGGGCGAAGCGCTTCGCCGAAGGCGACCGCCTTGGCGGCAATCACATGCATCAGCGGACCGCCCTGCAGGCCGGGGAACACGGCCGAATTGACCTTCTTCGCAATCTCCTCGTCGTTGGTCAGAACCATGCCACCGCGCGGGCCGCGCAGCGTCTTGTGCGTGGTCGTGGTGACCACATGGGCATGCGGGAACGGGCTCGGATGCACACCCGCGGCGACGAGGCCGGCGAAATGCGCCATGTCGACCATCAGCTTGGCGCCGACTTCGTCCGCGATCCGTCGGAAGGCGGCGAAGTCGATGATGCGCGGATAGGCCGAGCCGCCGGCAATGATGATCTTCGGCTTGTGCTCGCGGGCGAGCGCGGCGACCTCATCCATGTCTATCCGGTGATCGTCGCGGCGGACGGTGTAATGGACCGCCTCGAACCATTTGCCCGACATGTTCACCGGAGAGCCATGGGTGAGGTGACCCCCGGCCGACAGGCTGAGGCCGAGAATGGTGTCGCCCGGCGCGGCCAGTGCCATGAACACGGCCTGGTTGGCCTGCGAACCCGAATGCGGCTGGACATTCGCGAAGGCGCAGCCGAACAGCCGCTTGGCGCGGTCGATGGCGAGCGTTTCGACGACGTCGACGAATTGGCAACCGCCATAGTAACGGCGCCCCGGATAACCCTCGGCGTACTTGTTGGTCAGGACCGTGCCCTGCGCCTCGAGCACCGCGCGCGAGACGATGTTTTCCGAGGCGATCAGCTCGATCTCGTCGCGCTGACGGCCGAGTTCGCCCGTAACGGCCTGCATGACCTCGGGATCGGCGGCGGACAGCGGCGATTCGAAGAATGCGCTCGCGGACTCGAAAGTGGACGGTTCGGTCACCGACATTGGCGCGGACTTCCAGGTGGTAAGGGCTAGGATCGTAGCCTGCCGGACACCAGCCAGTCGACGTCCGGCAGCGGCGACGCCATAGCACAGCTGTCCGACCTGGCCAACCGCCGGGGATGCGGGCGTCCGACCCGAGGTCAATCGGCCGACATGCCGGCCAGCCGCCGCTCGAGCTTGCGCACGGCAATCCGGGCGAGATCATGGCGGGAGACACTGGCCGGTCCGAAGACGGTCACCTCGACGCCCGTCCCGGCATCCACCGCCACGGCGCGGAGCTGCGTTCCGTGGTGGCTGAACTCGATGTAGATCTCGCCGGGTCGAGGTTCCACGCCGCCGCGGGTTCCGAACGCCTCGCCCATCCGGCGCCCGTACCGCCTCAGATGCTGGATGCCGCCAGCGGAACGCCCAAGCCGTCCCGGTTGTAGACGTCCGGGCGGAAGTGGACAACGCCGTCGGAGGTCGCCCAGGCGGTGATGTAGGCAAAGTAGATCGGCGTCTGACGCTTGAGGGTCACGTCGAGCGTCTCGCCACTGCGCACAACCGTGTCGATCTTGGCGCGCGACCAGTCGCCGTTCGGCTGCAACAGCCAGTCGACGAGCTGGCGCACATTCTGCACGCGCACGCAGCCGGAGGAATGGAACCGGGCGTTCTGTCCGAACAGGGTCTGCTGCGGCGTGTCGTGCAGATAAACCGCATGCTCGTTGGGGAAATTGATCCGGATCGAACCGAGCGAGTTCTGATCGCCCGGATCCTGCTTCAGCATGTAGTCGACCGCCTCATTGGAGTTCCAGTCCACATTCGCCGGATCGATCTCCTCTCCACGCCAGGTGAAGATGCGGATCTTGTAACGCTGGAGATAGGTCGGATCCTCGCGCATCTTCGGTATGATATCCTTCTGGATGATGCTCTTCGGCACCGTCCAGAATGGATTGAAGCTGATATACTGGATCTTCTTGGCCAGCAGCGGCGACTGCCGGTCCTCGCGGCCGACGACGGCGGTGTGGCGCGACGCGACCACGCCGTTCTCGACCGCCTCGACCTCGGCCGCGGGGATGTTGACCATCACGTAGCGCTCACCGAGATCGCCCGACATCGAGCGGACCCGCACCAGGTTGGTGCGCAGTTGCTCGATGCGTACCTCGACCGGCACGTTGAGCTCGACCAGGGTCTGGTCATGGACCAGGCCATCGGGAACCAGGCCATGCCGCATCTGGAAACGGCGAACGGCGGCCTCGACATAGGTGTCGAAGGTGTTCGACACGCCGGCATTGGCCGACAGATCGCCACTGGCAATCAGGCGCTGGCGAAGCGCCGCGACGTTCTTGTGCGACAGTCCGACGCGCAGCACAGGCCCGTCGGGCACCGTGCCCCATCCGCCCCGTGCGGCGATGCCCATGTAGACGTCGATCGCACGCTGGATGTTGTCGGCGGTCAGCGCGCTCAGCGTCGGCTGGCGGGTATCAAAGGTGAAGCTCAGCGTCTGCGAGGACGGATCGAAGCGGTCGCTCCATTCCGCGCTGCGGGCGTCGAAGGTGATGATGGAGGGATCCTGATCGCGCGCCGATACGGATTGGGCTACCTGGCCAGATGCCGAGGCACGCAGCAACCCGAACCACGACCCGCTGCCCGAAGACTGCGCCATCGCCGGCGCGGCAAAGAGCACCGCGCAGAGAGCAATTCCCGAGACGCTCCTGATCGTCATGATCTGCCCGCGATCGTTCAACCAACCCAATCGTTCACCCAGTCCAACGGGCGCGCGGCGCACTCGCCGGTGCGCCGCATCGGTCGTGGTCTCTAACACCGCGACGGTTAACGAACAACAACGCTTCGTGACCGCAATAAGGCAGTCACGCAACTTTGTCCGCCGGAGAGCCGGAAAGGATGCGCGGTTCAGAGCCGATAGAGGATCTGATCGGTCCAGAATCGCTCAAGCTTCTGCAGCGAGCGGTTGAGGCGCTCGAAATCGTCGCTGCCCAGACCACCCACCTTCTCAATCGACTTGAGATGACGCTCGTAGAGATGCTTGACCACGTCGTGCACCTCCTGGCCCTTCTTGGTGAGGCTGATGCGTACCGACCGGCGGTCCACCGTCGAGCGCTGGTGATGCACGTAGCCGCCCTCGACCAACTTCTTGAGGTTGTAGGAGACATTCGATCCGAGGTAATAGCCGCGCGTACGCAGTTCCCCCGCCGTCAATTCGGAATCGCCAATGTTGAACAACAGCAGCGCCTGAACGCTGTTGACGTCCGCCCGCCCCTGCCGGTCGAACTCGTCCTTGATGACGTCGAGCAGGCGCCGATGCAGGCGTTCGACCAGGGTCAATGCCTCGAGATATCGGGACTTCAGCTCATCGGAGCCGTTCTCCGGCCCCGGACTCGCGTGCTTCGCGACGGCTACATTCATCTGACTGCCTCTCCGTTTGTCCTGCGGTGTTCCCCAGGTTGAGAGGAAGCCTAGCCGGTGTGGCCTAAGATCGGCTTAAAAGGCAGGATTAATTTTGTTCAAAAATCCATATTTCCGATCCATTTACCCTATGAATATGTGGACGCCCAGCGCGCGCCGTATGTCACATCTATACCCCATCAGATATAGACTCATGATATACTTCTATATTACTTCCCTCTCTCGCCTTCATTCGGACGGAAGCCTAAGTATCTGTCCGGTATTCTCCGGGGTCCCGGTCCACCACGCCAGTCCGACGTAGATCAGGATTGTCGTGACATGAAAGGTGACCGTCAGCCAAGCCGACCCGAACAGGTCGGAAAAACCGACATGCATGACGAGTTCAGCGACCGAGGAGAACAGCCAGGCCGCAACGCCCCATGCCGCGCCGCACCACAGACCGACGGCCGCAACCACCTGCAGCAGGGCAAAATAGACCGTCGCGATCTGCACGTGCGCTGGCTGGCCGGCAAAACCCGGGCCGATCGCGCCGAGGATCCTGGCCCAGTTGACAAGGCCGCTGAGGAAGTAGAACAGCGCCAGCGCGCGCAGATACCACAGCAGGATCGCCGGAGCGACGGGCGCGGCCTTGGCGAACTGCAGCGGCATCGCGTTATCCGTCCGTCCCGACGACATCCAGCCGCCCGAGATCAAGTTCCTCGTCGAGCGGCGCGAAATAGGCATCGACCTCGGCGTCCGACACGTCCTCGAGACGGTCGGGCTGCCAACGCGGCTGGTTGTCCTTGTCGATGATCAGGGCTCTCACGCCCTCAAAGAACTCATGTCCGGTCAGGATGCGGGACACGATCCGGAATTCGATCCGCATGCATTCCTCGAACGAAGATCGGGCTCCGAGCCGCATCTGGCGCAACGCGATCTTCTGGCTGACGGGGGATTTGGTCCGCATCGTGGCGATGGTCTTCCGGGCCCAGTCGGCGTGGTCCCCCTGCTCCCGGTCCAGCCGCTCCAGTACCTCTTCCACCGAGTCCGCCGAGAAGCACCGGTCGATAACAGGCATCAGCGTGCGCACCGGGGCCGCTTCGGACGGCACGGCGAACGGCGCCAGCAGCGTGTGGGTGTCGCCGGGACCGCAAAGTGCGGCGAGAATGTCGGGGAAGGCGTCGCTGTCGGCCGCCAAGGTGGCAATGCCCGCCCATGCCGCCTCGGCGCGGCCGAGGCGCGCGCCAGTGAGGGCCAGATATGTCCCGAGGCTTCCCGGCAACCGCGGCAGGAACCATGTACCGCCAACGTCCGGGAACAGCCCGATGCCGGTCTCCGGCATGGCGAAGATGGTGCGCCCGCCGACGACCCGGTGGCTGCCATGGACAGAGACGCCGACCCCGCCACCCATGACGATGCCGTCAATCAGCGCGACATAGGGCTTGGGATAGCGCTTGATGTAGGCGTTGAGACGGTATTCCTCGCGATAGAAGTCCAGGGCACGGCTGTCACCGGCGCGGCCCCAGTCGTGCAGTTGACGGATGTCGCCGCCCGCACAGAACGCCTTCTCGCCGGCAGCACGGATCACCACACGGTCGATCGCCGCATCATTGGCCCAGGCCACGAGCTGCGGATGCAGCTGGCGCACCATGCCTAGGGTCAGGGCGTTGAGTGCCTTGGGCCGGTTGAGCGTGACGATGCCGGCACGTCCGCGCACCTCGAACAGGATCTCGGCATCCTCAGCCATCGATCGGCGTCCTCGCGGTTGCAAGCGGTTGCAATCTGCCGGCGCCGGCGCACCGGGCGTGACGACCGGATAGCGGGGGCGGCATCAGGCGTCAACCGACGGCGGTTTTGAGCAGCCGCAGGGGGCGTGCTAGAGTTCGTGTTGAGAATGGTTCCAGACAACCGGGCAGGAGCGGCAACGGCATGGCTAGACGCGAGGAATCGCCGGCAAGCGGAGGCGGCACCTTCGCCAGGCCGCGCTCGGCGGGCATGGTGCGGCCGATCCGCCCCCGCAGGAACCGCCGGGCCGACTGGGCGCGCCGGCTGGTCCGCGAGACGGTGGTGACACCCGATGATCTGATCTGGCCGATCTTCCTCGTCGCCGGAAAGGGCGTACGCGAGCCCGTCGCCACGATGCCGGGAGTCGTGCGCCATTCCGTCGACGAAGCGGTGCGGGCCGCGGCGGAGGCAGCCGGTCTCGGCATTCCGGCGATCGCGCTGTTTCCCTATACCGACCCGGCGCTGCGCGATGCGAAAGGTTCGCAGGCGCTCAATTCCGACAACCTCGTCTGCCGGGCCTGCAAGGCGATCAAGGACAGCGTGCCGGAGATCGGGATCATCACCGACGTCGCCCTCGACCCCTATACCAGCCACGGCCATGACGGATTGCTCGAGGACGGCCGGATCCTCAACGACGCAACGGTCGAGGTACTTGTTCAGCAGTCGCTGGTGCAGGCGCGCGCCGGCGCCGACGTCATCGCCCCGTCAGACATGATGGACGGACGCGTCGGGGCGATCCGCGCCGCGCTGGAAGCCGAGGGGATGATCGACACCCAGATCATGGCCTATTCGGCCAAGTACGCCTCCTCGTTCTACGGGCCGTTCCGCGATGCGATCGGCTCGTCGGCGACGCTGGTGGGCGACAAGCGCACCTACCAGATGGATTTCGCCAATTCCGACGAGGCGCTGCGCGAGGCCGAGCTCGACATCGCCGAAGGGGCCGACATGATCATGGTGAAACCGGGATTGCCCTATCTGGACATCCTGCGCCGACTCAAGGACCGGTTCGCGATGCCGACCTTCGCCTACCAGGTGTCGGGGGAGTACGCGATGATCTGCGCGGCGGGTGAACGCGGCTGGATGGACCGCGACCGCTGCATGATGGAGACGCTGGCCGCCTTCAAGCGGGCGGGGGCGGACGGCGTCCTCACCTACTTCGCGATCGATGCGGCGCGGATGCTGAACGACGCCTGATCCGCACCGAAGCCTCCCGTTGCGTCGGCGGAGCGCGCCGATCGGCGCGGGGCCGGCCAACATCGTGTCGCTGGCGATCCGATCACGTCCGTCTCCTGTATCGGTGGCGGGGGAAGGATTCGGCGGGTTTGCCGCTGGACGGGTCGGCGGACGGTCTGTACGACGATCCGCATGAGCGCAAGGCTGGCGATTTCCCTGGACGACGTGCGCGCGGCCGCGGAGGTCATCCGCGGCCACGTGCTACGCACGCCGCTGGTGCCGGCGCCGCGCCTTGCCACGCTGGCCGGAACGCGGGTGGCGGTCAAATACGAGAACCTCCAGGTCACCAACGCATTCAAGGAGCGCGGCGCGCTCAACCGACTTGCAGCACTCGGTCCGGACGAGCGGCGGCGCGGCGTCGTGACGCTTTCGGCCGGCAACCATGCCCAGGCGGTGGCCTGCCATGCCCGGCGCCTTGGCATCCCAGCGACCATCGTCATGCCGCGCACGACGCCGTTCACCAAGGTAGCGAGCACCGAGGCATTCGGAGCGACGGTCGTGCTGGATGGCGAGACCGTCGCCGAATGCCGCGATGCGGTCGATCAATTCATCGAACGCGACGGCCTGACGCTCGTCCACCCGTATGACGATCCGCTCGTGATGGCCGGCCAGGGCACGATCGCGCTGGAAATGCTGGAAGAGATGCCTGATCTCGACTGTCTGGTGGTGCCGGTCGGCGGCGGCGGGCTGATCTCCGGCATCGCCGTTGCCGCGCGGGCGCTGAAGCCCGACATCGCGATCTATGGGGTCCAGACCTCGCTCTATGCCTCCATGGCAGCGGCGCTGGCCGGAAGGCCGGCCTGCTGCGGCGGCGATACCCTCGCCGAGGGCATCGCAGTGAAGTCGGTCTCACCAGCCGCGGTCGAGATCCTCAAGAAGTACCGGATCGAGGTGCTCGAGGTCGACGAATCGGCCATCGAGCGGGCGATCTACGCGTATCTGACCCTGCAGAAGACGCTCGCCGAAGGCGCGGGTGCGGCGGGGCTGGCCGCCGTTCTGGCCGAACCGGAACGCTTCGCCGGACGCTCGGTCGGTCTCGTCCTGACGGGTGGCAATATCGACCCCCGGCTGCTGTCGGCGATTGCGGTGCGCGCGCTCGAACGCGAGGACCGCGTGGTCAGCTTCCGCATCACCGTCAGGGACCGGCCCGGCGAACTGGGCCACGTCACCTCGATCCTCGGGCGCGAGGGTGCCAACATCCTCGAGGTCTCGCACCAGCGCCTGCTCCTCGACGTGCCGGCCATGAGGGCAACGGCCGACATCACCGTCGAAACGCGGGACCGGGACCACGCCGAGCGGATCAGGCAGGCGCTGGAGGCGGCGGGAATGACCGTCTCGCGGCTTGTCCCCAGGCAGCGGCCCGAGAGCTGATCCGTCTATACTCGACAGATTAGATCGTGTTAAGGCGCAGCTTGGAAAGCGGGGCGCCGGTCGTCATTATGCGCGGCCGGAGCGGCGAGCGGGGGAGCGACGCCGGAATGGAAGACTTCCACATGTGGACGACCTTCGCGGTCATCGCAGCCGCGGTCGTCGCCTACGTGACCGAGAAGGTGCCGCTCGAACTGACCGCGGTCAGCGTCCTTGTGGCATTCCTGCTCCTGTTCGAGATATTCCCCTTCGTCGGCGCCGACGGAGAGCGGATCGTCACGACCGACCAGCTGCTGGCAGGCTTTGCCAATCCGGCGCTGTTCACCGTGCTGGCGTTGCTGGTCATCGGCCAGGGCCTGTTCCAGACCGGAGCACTCGACGGGTTCGCGCAGCGGGTCGGCCAATGGGCCGGGGGCCGCACCACGATGACCACCGCGGCGGTCCTCACCGCGACCGGCGTGCTCAGCGCCTTCATGAACAACACGCCCGTCGTCGTTCTCATGCTCCCGGTGCTGGGTGCGGTTGCGCTGAGAGCGCGGATGTCGCCGAGCAAGGTCATGATCCCCCTCAGCTTCGTGTCCATCCTGGGGGGCATGACCACGCTGATCGGCTCTTCGACCAACCTTCTCGTCGCCGGCGTTGCCCGCGACCTCGGCGTGCGCAATCTCGGCTTCTTCGATTTCACGGGGATCGCGGTCATCCTGGCGGTTGTTGGCGGCCTCTACGTGCTGTTCGTCGCGCCGCGCATCCTGCCGGCGCGAGCGACGATGGTGCAGGAAGTCGGCGGCGGCCAGGGCAAGCAGTTCATCGCCCAGATTCCCATCACCTATGGCCATCCGCTGGTGGGCGCGCGCGCGGTCGCCGGCATGTTCCCGGCGCTGAAGGGAATGACGGTGGTGATGGTCCAGCGCGGCGAGCACCCGATCCATGCGCCGTTCGAGGATACGACGCTGCAGCCCGGTGACGTGGTGGTCGTGGCGGCCACGCGAACCGTTCTCACCGACGCGCTGAAGGGTACCCGGGCGCTGATCTCGGCGGAGGCGATCGGCGCGCTGGACGGCAATGGCGAGGACGAGAATACACCGCCGGCGGACGGACCGATCATGCTTGCCGAGGCCGTGGTGGCACCGGGCTCGCGGCTGATCGGCCGCACCATCGAACAGTCGGCGCTGCGGGCGATGACCGGCTGCATCGTGCTCGGCATCCAGCGCCACAGCCGCATGATCCGCATGCGCATGAGCGACATCCGCCTCGAGGCCGGCGACGTGCTGCTGGTCTCCGGCTCGCGCTCGCAGGTGGAGGGGCTGCGTCTTTCCCGCGACGTCATCCTGCTTGAATGGTCCGCCTCCGAGGTGCCGCTGACCGAGCGCGCGGGACGCGCGCTTGCCATCTTTCTGAGTGTCGTCGCAATTTCGGCCTCGGGCACGCTGCCGATCACCATTGCCGCCATCGCCGGCGCCCTGGCCATGGTGCCTGCCGGCTGTCTCAACATCCGCCAGGCCGCGCGCGCCTTCGACCGTCGGATCTATCTGCTGATCGGCTCATCGCTCGCGATGGCGATACCGCTCGAGGCGACTGGCGGCGCGCGCTTCATCGCCGAGGGCGTCGTCAGCCTGCTGGAAGGTCAGCAGCCCACGGTCGTCCTCTCGGCGATGTTCCTGCTGATCGCCTTCATGACGAACTTCCTGTCGAACAATGCGACCGCCGTTCTGTTCACGCCGATTGCGGTCTCGACGGCCAACCAGCTCGGCGTCGATCCCTTCCCCTTCGTGGTGATGGTGATCATGGCGGCAAACTGCTCGTTCGCGACGCCGATCGGCTACCAGACCAACCTGCTGGTCATGACGCCGGGACACTACCGCTTCGCCGATTTCGTCAAGGTTGGCGCCCCCCTGGCATTGTTGATCTGGCTCACCCACACTATCGTGGCGCCATGGTATTATGCATTCTGAGTTAGGGATCGATCGCCCCGGACCTCTGCCTTGAGCGAGCTCGGAAGAGACAATCCGCAGTTCTACCTGACCGCGCCGACGGCATGTCCCTACCTGCCCGGCAAGTACGAGCGGAAGGTGTTCACGCATCTGGTGGGCGAGAAGGCCGCAGCCCTCAACGACATCCTGACCCAGGGTGGCTTCCGCCGAAGCCAGAACATCGCCTACCGCCCCGCCTGCGAGGGGTGCCGGGCCTGCGTCTCCGTGCGGGTTGTCGTCGATGCCTTCCGACCCAGCCGGAGCTTCCGCCGCATCCTGAGACGCAACGCCGACCTCATTGGCAACGAGGTGCCGCCCCAGCCCTCGGCCGACCAGTACGCCCTGTTCCGCGACTATCTCGATGCCCGACACGCCCACGGCGGGATGGCCGAGATGTCCGTGCTCGACTACGCGATGATGGTCGAGGACACGCATGTCGAGACGCGGCTTGTCGAATACCGGCGGCGCGGCCCGGACACCGCGATGACCGGACGCGGACGCGGCCCGCTGCTCGCGGTCGCGCTGACCGACATCCTCAGCGACGGGCTGTCGATGGTCTACTCGTTCTACGATCCCACCCAGGAGGACCGCAGCCTCGGCACCTACATGATCCTCGACCACATCGAGCGCGCCCGCCGGGCCGGGCTTCCCTATGTCTATCTGGGTTACTGGGTGAACGGCTCACGCAAGATGGGCTACAAGATCCGCTTCCAGCCGCAGGAACATCTCACCGGCATCGGCTGGACACGCGTCAGTGCGGCGGAGGCGGCCGCGTAGCCGCGCTGATGCCGCTCATTATCCTGCCGGCATCCCGGTCAAGGAGCCGGAATCGATCAGAGGACTGTTCGCCCCGGAAGACCGTTCGCAACGACGGACGGGGCGTTGGCATTACGGATGGCGGGGTCGACGGTCGGAGCACACTTGCTGCGGCCGTCGGGCTGAAGGTGCTGACGGCAATGTCAGCCCGAACCAATCCCCGCACCGAACCTGTTCGTCCTCGGGAAGCCCTTGGGTGGAAGGCGGCCGGCCTGGCCGCGGTTGCCGCGCCATTCGTGGAGATCCTTGACGGTCCAGGTCCGGCCGGCGGTATCGATCCAGCTCAGTCCATCGGCAAGCGCGAACACCTTGGCATCGGCCAGCCCGCCATCCTTGAAGCGCTGCAGACGGACACCCTTTCCGCGGGTCATCTCCGGAACTTCCGAAAGCGGAAAGACGAGCAGCTTGCGGTTCTCTCCGATGGTCGCCACGGTGTCGCCGGCGGCCGGCACGCAGATCGCCGCCTCGACGGGCGGCGATACGTTGAGCACCTGCTTGCCCTTGCGGGTGTTGGCCACGACCTCGGCCTCCGGAACCACAAAGCCTCGTCCGTCGGTGCCAGCCACCAGCAGCTTGCGGGAGGGATCGTGGACGAAAGCCGACACGATGTCGTGCGTCTCGGCGATATCGACCATCAGCCGCACCGGCTCCCCGTGGCCGCGCCCACCCGGCAGCCTGTCGGCGCCTAGCGTGAAGAAGCGGCCATCGGTGGCGAACAGCAGGATCCTGTCAGTGGTCTGCGCGTGGAACGCGAACTTGAGTCGGTCGCCGCTCTTGAAGGGAAGGTTCGAGACATCGGTCTGGTGCCCCTTCATAGCGCGGATCCAGCCCTTTTCGGAGAGGATGACCGTCACCGGCTCCTTCTCGATCAGGGCCTCCTTTAGATCCTCCAGCGCCTCGGCAGAGGGAAGCGCGGCGGCGTCGGCGATCTCGGTGCGGCGGCGGCCCAGTTCGGTCATCGGGCCATAGGCCTTGCGGATGTCGCGGATCTCGCCTGCGATCCTTTCCCACTGGCGTTCCTCGGAGCCGACCAGCCCGCGCAGCTCCGCCTGTTCGGCGGACAGGGCCTCATGCTCGCGGCGGATCTCCAGTTCCTCGAGTTTGCGCAGCGACCGCAGCCGCATGTTGAGAATCGAGTCCGCCTGCAGCTCGGTGAGTTCGTATCGCCGGATCAGCTCGGCCTTCGGCTCGTCTTCCTCGCGGATGATGCGGATCACCTCGTCGAGGTTGAGATAGGCGATCAGATAGCCGCCGAGCACCTCGAGACGGTGGGCGATCTTGTCGAGCCGGTGGTTGGAGCGGCGGACCAGCACCTCGCGGCGATGGTCGAGCCATTGCCGCAGGACATCGGCCAGACCGAGCACCATCGGCACCCTGCCGCCACTCAGCACGTTCATGTTGAGCGGGATGCGGGTCTCCAGATCGGTCAGTTTGAACAGCGACTCCATCAGGATCGCGGGATCGACCGTGCGGCTCTTCGGCTCAAGCACGATCCTCACATCGTCAGCGGATTCGTCGCGCACATCGGCCAGCAACGGCAGGCGGCGGGCAGTCAGCAGTTCGGCGATCTTCTCGATCAGCCGGCCCTTCTGCACCTGGTAGGGAATCTGCGTGACAACCGCGATCCAGGTGCCGCGCCCCTGATCCTCCACGTGCCAGCGCGCCCGCAGACGGAACGAGCCGCGCCCGGTGCGATAGGCCTCGACGATTGATCCGTGCGGCTCGACCAACACGCCGCCGGTCGGAAAATCCGGCCCTTCTACATATCTGACGAGGGTTTCGACCGGCGCGTCGGGGTGCTTGATGAGGTGAAGCGCGGCATCGCAAATTTCCGCGACGTTGTGCGGCGGGATCGACGTGGCCATGCCGACCGCAATGCCCGCGCTGCCGTTGGCGAGCAGGTTCGGAAAGGCGCCCGGCAGGACGACTGGCTCGCGCTCCTCGCCGTCATAGGTCTCGCGGAAATCGACCGCGTCCTCGTCGAGGCCATCGAGCAGCAGCCGCGCCGTCTCGGTCAGCCGCGCCTCGGTGTAGCGCATCGCCGCGGCGTTATCGCCGTCGATGTTGCCGAAATTGCCCTGCCCGTCGACCAGCGGATAGCGAACGGCGAAATCCTGGGCGAGGCGCACCAGCGCGTCGTAGACGGACTGATCGCCGTGCGGATGGTACTTGCCGATCACGTCGCCGACCACGCGCGCACATTTCTTGAAGCCCGCGTCCGGATCAAGCCGCAGCAACCGCATCGCGTAGAGAACCCGACGGTGCACGGGCTTCAGCCCGTCGCGCACATCGGGCAGTGCACGATGCATTATCGTCGACAGTGCATAGGACAGATAGCGCTCTTCGAGCGCCTGGCGCAGGTCGATCGGTTCTATGCCGCCCTCTGGCGGCGGTGAGGAGGTGCGGGCCGACATGGCCGAGGGTTACCCGAATGCGGCGAGTCTGGGAAGCCGTCCGGACGCGCTGCCATGGCCGCAACGAGCCCTGACGCCCGGCGGTCGGCATGATCGGCGCATCGTGCGGAGCCTGCGGTCTGATGCAGTTGCTACGCGGATACGACACGGCGGGGGAATGTCTGCCCCGCGCCGGCCATCCGACTGGTGTCACGCCGATCCCCGCGCTCGCCGGACACCATCTCTGGGCGCGGCGCGGATGGGGTCAGGCGATGCCTCCGGGACCACCCAGGACGACCACCTTCGTGCCGATCGGAACGCGTCGATAGAGGTGGAGGATGTCCTGGTTGATCATCCGGATGCAGCCGGACGAGACATTCGAGCCAATCGTCCACGGCTCGAACGTGCCGTGGATCCGGTAGAGCGTGTCGCGGTTGCCCTGCCACAGGTAGAGCGCGCGGCAACCCAGCGGATTGTTCGGTCCGCCCGGAACGCCCAGTCCGCTCTGAAGCTGCGAGAGCAGCGGCACGATCTCGGGCTGACGCTCGATCATCTCCTTCGGCGGATACCAGTCCGGCCATTCGCGCTTGGCATTGATCGTCGCCTCGCCGGACCAGCCGAAGCCCTCGCGGCCGACGCCGACGCCGTAGCGCATGGCCCGACCGCCCGGCTCGACATGGTAGAGGTACCGGGCATACGGATCGACGACGATCGTTCCGGGCTGTTCCGTCGTCGCGTAGGCGACGTTGCGGCGCAGGAAGACCGGATTGATCTGCGACAGATCCACGCCCGGGATCGGGAACGGCTCGTCGTAGACCGGCGCGTACATCGCAGCATATTGCGACAGCTGCGGGTCGACAGCTTCTGCCGCCGGACCGGGCGGCGGATTCGACTGGCAGGCAGCCAATCCGACGGACGCGGTCGCAGCCGCGCCGACAAGGAAGCTGCGGCGGGTAAGCTCGGTCATTCGGTCAATGCTCCCAACAGCGTGTGTTCGCGCGAATCAAATGATCTTCTCCCGGAAATGGTTTCGACATCCTGTGCGCGCGGGTCGAGTGGGCTTGGCCTTCAATCATGTCCAGTTCGTGGTGGCAAAATGACAACACCGCGAGGTGGGTGCCCGCGCGGGGCAGCGTGGCATCCGCGACACAGTGTGGGTCCATTGCAGCCTCATCCCCCTGCGACCAGCCGGATCAGCCGTTCCCGCTCGGCCGGCATGGCGACGCGGCGCGGCTCCAGGATGTGACGCTGCAGGAAGTATCCGGTCAGCGCGAATCCTGCGGCGAGGTCGTCGGCCGACGGTTCGACATCTGGCAGCGTCAGGAACGGCGGTAACCGGAGCAGCCGGTCGCTGAACGCGGCGCCGGCCTGCCGGCTGATCGCGCGCCCGGATTTCGGCGACACATAGACGAGATCCTGCAGGCTGCCTGTCGCGGCGCATTCGCGCAGATCGAGGCCGAAGCCGAGATCTGCGAGCAACGCCAGCTCGAAACGCACCAGCGCTGCCGGACCGGCGTGGGGCGTCTCGAGCCGGGCCAGCACCTCGCCGACGCGTTCATACAGCTGCGGATGCGGATCGCGCTCCGGCAACAGCCGCAACAATGCCGCCAGCGTTGCGAAGCCATAGAGCGCGCTGCGGCTTTCCATCAGAGCCGCCGCGCGGGCCTCGCGGACTTCGATGGCGAAGTAGCCGAGATGTTCCTCCAGGCGCGCGCGCCATACGGCATCCACCGTGTTGCCGGGCTGCAGCGCAACCTGCATCCGCCGCGACCGTCCGCCGCGTACCAGCCCGAGGTGCCGCCCGCGTCCGGCCGTGAACAGCTCGACGATGGTGCTCGTCTCGCCGTGGCGGCGCACTCCCAGGATGATGCCTTCGTCACGCCATTCCATCGCCGGTCAATCGCGCGGAGCAGCCTGCCGCCGAGGGATCAATCGCGGGGGAAGTCGAGCCCCATCTCCCGGTACCGTTCCGGATCGTCGGCCCAGCTCTCCCGCACCTTGACGAACAGGGAAAGATGAACGGGAACCTCGAGAATGGCCGCCAGCTCCTCGCGCGATGCGGCGCCGATCTCCTTGATCGTACGGCCATTCTTGCCAAGCACGATGGCGCGCTGGCTCTCGCGGGCCACATAGATCGTCTGCTCGATGCGCACCGAGCCATCCCGGTGTTCGGTCCAGGTCTCTGTCTCCACGTGCGATTCGTAGGGGAGCTCCTGATGAAGGCGCAGATAGAGCTTCTCGCGCGTAATCTCGGCGGCGAGCTGACGCAACGGGAAGTCGGAGATCTGGTCTTCGGGATAGAGCCAGGGACCGGCCGGCATGACCTCGGCGAGAGCGGCCATCAGATCATCGACGCCGTCGCCGGTGAGCGCAGAAATCATGAAGGTCCGCTCGAACGGTAACGCCGCGTTGAATGCTGCCGTGACCTCGAGCAGCTTGTCGCGGCGCATGACGTCGATCTTGTTGAGGGCAAGGAACCGGCGGTGGGGGATGTCGCGCAGCCTGGCAAGGATCGCCTCGGCCTCCTCGTCAAGCCCCTTCCGGGCATCGGCGATCATCACCACCGCATCGGCATCTGTGGCGCCGGCCCAGGCGGAGCGCACCATCGCCGTGTCCAGTCGGCGCTTCGGACGGAAGATGCCCGGTGTATCGACAAACACGATCTGCGCCGGCCCGCGCACGGCGATGCCGCGCACCAGGCTGCGGGTCGTCTGAACCTTGTGGGTCACGATGGACACCTTCGCGCCCACCAACCGATTGAGCAGCGTCGACTTGCCGGCGTTCGGCGCTCCGATCAGCGCAACGAAGCCGCACCGATGAGCGGCCTCGAGAGCGTCGGACTGCGATTCGTCGCGGTCGCTCATCGGCGCACCTCCTGCCAGACGCCCTCGCGCACCAGAAGTGCCTCGGCGGCATTCTGCTCGGCCGCCCGCTTGCTGCCACCGACGGCGCGAATGCTGTCGATCCCCGGTAGCGAAACCTCTATCTCGAACTGCGGCGCATGGTCGGGGCCGGACCGGGATACCTCCCGGTAGACCGGCGCCGCGAGACCCCTGGCATGTGCCCATTCCTGCAGCGAGGTCTTGGCGTCCTTCAGCAACCGTGAATCGCGGTCGATCCGACCGTCCCAGTGGTCGCGGATGAATGTGGCTGCAGGATCGAGGCCGCCATCGAGATAGATCGCCCCGATGACCGCCTCGCAGACGTCGCCGAGGATCGCCTCCTTGGCGCGACCGCCGCTCTGGACCTCACCGCTACCCAGCCGCAGAAAGGCGCCGAGATCAATCTCGCGCGCGACCGCGGCACAGGTCTCGCGCCGCACCAGCGCCGCCAGCCGACGCGACATCTCGCCCTCGTCGGCATCGGGAAAACGCTCGTAAAGCATATGCGCCATCACCAGCCCCAGCACGTGATCGCCGAGGAATTCAAGGCGCTGATAGGAGGGTCGGCTGGTGCCGGCCACCGCGCTGGCGTGGGTCAGCGCGGTGGCCAGCAGCGAACCGTCGGAAAAGGTGTAGCCGAGCTTCGCCTCGAGTTCGGCGAAGGCCGCCGCGCCAGTCATCTCACGACGTCGAACAGCCGACCCCAGCGCACATCCGTCGGCCATCGCCAGAGCTCCCAGACTCGGGTCTGCTCATCGAGGGAGAAGAAGATCAGGTCCGCACGCCCGACAAAGTTCTCGAACGGTACGTAGCCGACCGCGCTCAGGAAGCGGCTGTCGGTCGAATTGTCGCGGTTGTCGCCCATCATGAAGTAGTGCCCCTCGGGCACCTGGTAGACCGGCGTGTTGTCACCGAAGCCGTTGTCGCCGAGTTCCAGCACGTGATAGCTCACGCCGTTCGGCAGTGTCTCCACGAACTGCGCGACCGGCGCGGCGGAGCTGCCACGGTCGGTGCTGACGAAATCCGCCACCCGCTCGCGCCGCACCGGTTCCCCGTTGATGTACAGGATCCCGCCGCGCACCTGGATCTCGTCGCCGGGCAGACCGATCACGCGCTTGATGTAATCGGTGGAGTTGTCGCGCGGCAGCTTGAACACCGCGACGTCCCCACGCTGTGGTTCACTCGCCCAGATGCGTCCGGCGAAGATGTTCGGCCCGAACGGGAACGAGAAGCGGCTGTAGCCGTAGCTGAACTTGGAGACGAACAAATAGTCGCCGATCAGCAGCGTCGGCATCATCGAGCCGGACGGGATATTGAACGGCTGGAACAGGAATGTCCGCACCACCAGCGCCAGCAGCAGCGCGTGGATCACGACACGGACGGTTTCGCCGAACCCGCCCTGCTGCCTGGGCTTCTTCTCGCTCATGACGCTCATCGACTGATATCCCCGGACGGGCCGGCCCCGTATATCGGGTTCGGTGCCGGGTCGCAATCAATCCCCGGCACGTGGCGAAAGCGCGGCGTGCAGCGGCGGTCCGGCCGGCGCCGCCTCAGGGCAGGTCGCGGCGCGGCACGGCCGAGATGATCACGACGGCCTGGGCGAGCGGTCCGTCGTCGGTGATGGAAACATCGACCCGCGGCTCGAAGCCGTCGGGCGTCAGTTCCTGCAGGATCAGACTGGCTCCCCCGGTCAGATGCATCGTCGGGCGGCCCGAGGGCAGGTTCACCACACCGAGATCGCGCCAGTAGACACCGCGGCGGAAGCCGGTTCCAAGCGCCTTCGAGCAGGCCTCCTTGGCCGCGAACCGCTTGGCGTAGGAGGCCGCCCGCATCTTGCGGCGATCCGACTTCGCCCGCTCGACCTCGGTGAAGATGCGGTCGAGGAACCGGTCGCCCCATCGCTCGATCGCGCGTTCGATGCGGCGGATGTCGATGATGTCGTTGCCGATGCCGAGGATCAACGGCCGACCTCAGGCTCCGGCCGCGTGCTGTGCGCGACGGGCAGCGTCCATCAATGCGCGCATCCGTCGCACGGCGGAGTCGAGACCGCTGAAGATCGCCTCGCCGATCAGGAAATGCCCGATGTTCAGTTCGACGATCTCGGGAATCGCCGCCACGCCGCTCACCGTCTCGAAGGTGAGGCCGTGACCGGCGTGGACCTCTAGGCCAAGCCCATGGGCGAAGGCCGCAGCCTCACGGATCCGGGCAAGCTCGGCCTCGCGTCCCGGACCATCCCCGGCCAGCGCGAGATCGCAGTAGCGGCCGGTGTGGATCTCGACGACATCCGCGCCGATGTCCTGCGCCGCCCGCATCTGCGACGTGTCCGGCTCGATGAACAGCGAGACACGGATACCGGCATCGCGCAGCGCCTGGACGAGCGGTCGTAGCGTCCGGCGCCCGCCGATCACGTCGAGACCGCCTTCGGTGGTGCGCTCCTCGCGCCTTTCGGGAACGATGCAGCAGGCGTGCGGGCGATGGCGCAAGGCAATTGCGCGCATCTCGTCGGTCGCCGCCATCTCGAAGTTGAGCGGCCGGTCGATCTCGACGCTGAGACGGGCGATATCCTCGTCGGAAATGTGCCGCCGATCCTCGCGCAGATGGGCGGTTATGCCGTCGGCCCCGGCATCGGCCGCCAGATGCGCGGCGCGGACAGGATCAGGATGACGGCCGCCGCGCGCGTTACGGATGGTGGCGACATGATCGATGTTGACGCCAAGTCTGAGGTAACGGCCAATGCCCGTGCGCGAACTGCTCATCCGCTCCTCCCGTTGTCGTTGCGCGTCGGCTGCGCGATGCGCGCCGCGCGCTCGGCAAACTGCCGGCGGCGGGCCTCCTGAAACGAACGCACCGTGGTCCTGACGAGTACATAGAAGATGAACCAGGTCAGGATTCCAAGAGGTACCGCGCCGACCAGCATCGGTTTCAGAACCGGCCATATGGCGTCGAAACTGTGCGCGAACACCCCTTCACTCATGTCGATCGGCGGTTCTGCCTCGTCGCGCATCCCCAGGATCCAGCGGCCGACCCGGTAGCTTGCGGCCCACAGAAACGGAAAGGTCAGCGGATTGCCGACCGCCGTGCCGAAGGCGGAGGCGAGCAGATTGCCGCCGGTCACGAAGGCGATCGCGGCCGCGAGGATGAAGTGCAGGCCGACGAATGGGGTAAGCGACACCAATGCCCCGGCGGCAAACCCCGCCGCGATCGAATGCGGCGACGCCGACAGGCGCAGCACCCGCTTGCCGATGTAGCGTAGCGAGCGGCCCCAGGAGCGCCGCGGCCAGAGCGCCACCCGCAGACGTTCGCGCAGGTTGGGCCGTATGCGGCGCCTGAACAGCATGGCTCAGCGGCCCCCACGTCCGGTGGCGGCGTCACCGCAGGCATCCGCGAGGGGGCCGCCGCGCCGCATCACGTCGTCAGGAACCGGCTGCCCGGCTTGCTCACCGGAACGGCCGCCAAAGATGCCGGCACGTCGCCTTCGGCATAGGTCGGGATGTCGATGACGGTCAGCGCGACGAGCGGGACGCCGACATCGGCGGTGCCGCCCGACCGGTCGACGAGACAGGCGGCACCTGCGCAATCACCGCCCGCCTCACGGATGGCCGCGATGCATTCGCGCGATGACAATCCGGTGGTCACGACATCCTCGACCATCAGGCAGCGGGCACCGGCCGGGATGGTGAAGCCGCGGCGCAGTGTGAAGCGACCGTCAACCCGCTCGACGAAGATCGCCGGCAGACCGAGCTGCCGCGCGACCTCGTAGCCGACGATCACACCTCCCATGGCCGGCGACACGACGAGATCGAAGGGGTCTTCGAACCGTGCCCGGATGTCGCCCGCCAACGCCGCGCACAGACGCTCGCCGCGCCGGGGATCCATCATCACCCGGGCGCATTGCAGGTAGGCCGCGCTGTGGCGGCCGGAGGAGAGGACGAAATGCCCCTCGAGCAGCGCGCCTGCCTGCCGGAATTCTTCGAGTACCGCAGCCTGCTCCAACGCCATCGCTCCCTAGCCGTTGACCCGACTGACCGAGTTGACCGCATCGACGTTCTTCAGCACCGAGATGATCGAGGTGAGGTGCTTGAGGTCCCATACCTCGAGATCAATGATCATCTCGTGAAAGTCGGGTGAGCGCCGGATCATCTTGATGTTGTCGATGTTGCCGTCACTTTCGGCGATCGCCTGCGTGATCCTGGCCAGCGTGCCCGGCTCGTTGATGGCACGCACCTGAATCTGGGTGGGGAACCGCTCGGGGTTCTCTTCGTCGATGTCCCAACGCACGTCGAGCCAGCGCTCGGGATAGTCATCGAAGGTCTTCAGGTCGGGCGAATGGATCGGATAGATGGTGATCCCCTCGCCCGGCGTGAGGATGCCGACGATGCGATCGCCTGGAACGGCGCCGCCATTCTCGGCAAACTTGACCGGAAGATCGCCCTTGATGCCGCGGATCGGGATGGCATTCTTCCGCGCCCTGCCGTCGGGGGCACGGAACTTCAGGCCGATGGCACGCTTGAGGCCGAACCAGCCGTCCTCCTTGCGCGCCCTGGACATCCGCTGCAGCCGCTGTTCCTGGTAATCGGGATACATCGACTTGAGGATATCGAGCGAGCTGAGCTCGCCGCGCCCGACAGCAGCCAGCGCATCCTCGACACTCGGCTGGGCGAGTCGGCCGAGGATGCCGGCGAGCCGCTCATCCGAATAGGGTTTGTCGGCACGGGCGAAGGCGCGCTGGACGATCTGCCGGCCGAGCCCCGCGTACTGACGGCGGGACGCCTCGCGGGTCGCGCGGCGGATCGCCGAGCGCGCCTTGCCGGTGACGGCGATCGTTTCCCAGGCCGGCGACGGCGACTGTGCCTTCGACGTGATGATCTCGACCTCGTCGCCGTTGTGCAGCTCGCTGATCAACGGCTCCAGCCGCCCGTTGATCTTGCAGCCGATCGCGGTGTTGCCGACGTCGGTGTGGACTGCATAGGCAAAGTCGATGGCGTTGGCGCCACGCGGCAGCGCGATCAGCCGCCCCTTCGGGGTGAAGCAGAACACCTGGTCCTGAAACAGCTCCAGCTTGGTGTGCTCGAGGAACTCTTCGGGCGTATTGCCCTCGGAGACCATCTCGATGAGACGGCGGAGCCAGCGATAGGCGCCGCTCTCGACTTGATGGCGCCCCTCGCCGGTGGCGGCCGGAGTGCCGTCCTTGTAGAGCGCATGGGCGGCAATGCCGTACTCGGCGACGTCGTGCATCTCGCGGGTACGAATCTGAAGTTCGACGCGACGATGGCGCGGTCCGATCACGGTGGTGTGGATCGACCGGTAGTCGTTCTGCTTCGGCGTCGAGATGTAATCCTTGTATCGGCCCGGTACCATGCGCCACGTCGTATGGACGATGCCCAGCGCCCGATAGCAGTCCTCGACGCTGTCGACGATGATGCGGAAGCCGATGATGTCCGAGAGCTGCTCGAAGGAGACCGACTTGCGCTCCATCTTGCGCCAGATCGAGTAGGCCCGTTTCTCGCGGCCGAACACGCTGGCGGCAATGTCGTTGGCGGCAAGCTTGGCCTTGAGCTCCGCCTCGATCTCGGCGATCAGTTCCCGGTTCGCCTCCCGCATCATCGCGAGCCGGGCGGAGATCATGTCGTAGGCCTGACGGTTGAGCTGACGGAATGCCAGCTCCTCCAGCTCGTCGCGCATCCACTGGATGCCCATGCGCCCAGCAAGCGGCGCATAGATGTCCATCGTCTCCTCGGCGATGCGGCGACGCTTGTCCTCCGGCATGTATTCGAGGGTGCGCATGTTGTGCAGCCGGTCGGCGAGCTTGACCAGCAGCACCCGGACGTCGCGCGAGATGGCGAGCATGAACTTGCGGAGGTTCTCCGCCTGCTCCGCCTTCTTGGAGACCAGGTCGAGCCTCTTGATCTTGGTCAGCCCGTCCACCAGTTCGGCGATCTCGGGGCCGAACAGTCGCTCGATCTCTGCCTTGGTGGTATCGGTGTCCTCGATCGTGTCGTGCAGCAGCGCCGAGGCGATCGTCGCATCGTCGAGCTTCAGCTCGGTGAGGATCGCCGCGACTTCGAGGGGATGGGAGAAATACGGGTCACCCGAAGCGCGCTTCTGGCTACCATGGGCACGCATGGCATAGACGTAGGCGCGGTTGAGGAGCGCCTCGTCGGCATCCGGGTCATAGCTGGTGACACGCTCGACCAGCTCGTATTGGCGCATCATCGGCGCTCACCGCGCAGCCTGAACGACCGCTCCCGCACCCATTCGTCCCGCCGCGCGGTCCCATTGCCCGTGATACCACGTGACGCCGACCGCCGCGCACTGCGCCCTCCGGCTCACTCCCGATCGTCGGGGGGGGTCAGCCCTTCGAGCCCCTTCAGCAGATCCTCCTCCGACATGCGGTCGAACTGCACATCGGAATCGTCCTCGCTGTCGCCGCTGACCGCGATCATCGGCACGGTATCAGCTTCGGGCTCGTCGACCTCGACGAACTTCTGGAGCGAATGTATGAGTTCTTCCTTCAGGTCTTCCGGCGAAATGGTCTCCTCAGCGATCTCGCGCAGCGCAACCACCGGATTCTTGTCGTTGTCCCGATCGACGGTCAACGGAGCGCCATTTGAGATCATCCGGGAGCGGTGTGCCGACAGCAGCACCAGCTCGAACCGGTTCTCGACCTTGTCGATGCAATCTTCTACCGTCACGCGCGCCATGACAGCGTACTCCGGGCAGTTGAGGGGGAGAGTTTCCGGGGATATACGCGCTCGCCGCCGCCTTGACAAGCGCAAGGGCGAGCCGCTTGAAAAGGACCATGTTCGGTTATAGACCTAGTTCCGTGTCGCTCGGCCGGCCTTTCCTATAGTGTTGAGAATGTACGGACGGCTCGCGCCATGAGCAGCCTCAGTAAATCCGGTTGCAGTATGCGTTAACTCTTCCGGGTTCGAAAGGAACTATAATGAAGTTCTATTCTCACGAGCGAATCGCTCTGTTCATTGACGGCGCCAATCTATATGCGACAGCGCGAGCCCTCGGATTTGATATAGACTATAAGCGACTTCTTGAAGTTTTCGAGGCGGAAGGTTATCTTCTGCGCGCGTATTACTATACAGCTCTGGCAGAGGATCAGGAATATTCATCTATCCGCCCGCTCATCGATTGGCTCGACTACAACGGCTACACGGTCGTTACGAAGCCGATGAAGGAATTCTTCGACGCCACCGGGCGTCGGAAAATGAAGGGCAACATGGATATCGAGCTTGCCATCGACGCCATGGAGATGGCCGAGCGGATCGACCATTTCGTGCTGTTCTCGGGCGACGGCGACTTTCGATCGCTGGTCGAGGCCCTGCAGCGCAAGGGCAAGCGGGTGAGCGTGGTCTCGACGATCACCTCGCAGCCGCCGATGATCGCCGACGAACTGCGCCGGCAGGCGGATGTGTTCATCGACCTGCAGAGCCTGGGATCACGGATTGGGCGCGATCCGAGCGAACGCGCGGAGCGCGCAGCACGCCGCGAGCAGATGGCTGCGCAGCGCAACCACCGTCCCGGGCCCGTGGCGGCAGAAGAATACGAGGAGCTCGACGACGACTACGTCGAGAACTGATCGCAGCGGTGCGGACATCGGGACAGCCTTGTGCTCCTACGGCTCGGGGTGGCAGCGAGCCACCATCCGATTGCGGCATCTGTCCCCGTCTCGTCGCCTTTCGTGATCGGAACAGGCTGACTTTTCCGGGCTATTTCAATGCTCCCGTGCCGTCCTTTGGCCCTGCCGATGCGCGTCTGCTGATCGTCGGCCTCGCGCCAGGGCTGAACGGAGCCAACCGAACCGGACGGCCGTTCACCGGCGACTATGCGGGCGACCTGCTATTCGCCACCCTGGCCGCGTACGGCTTCGCGCGCGGCGACTATGCGGCCGATCCGCATGACGGGCTGACCCTTGTCGACTGCCGGATCACCAACGCCGTGCGTTGCGTACCGCCGGAGAACAAGCCAACCGGTACGGAGACGCGCTCGTGCCGCAGGTTCCTCGCCGCCACGCTGGCGGCCATGCCACGGCTGCGGGCCATCGTCGCGCTCGGCCGAATCGCACATGACAGCGTGGTGGCCGCGCTCGGTGGCAGCCGTGCTAACGTGCCGTTCGCCCACGGGGCTCATCATGCAATCAGCGATCTGCGACTCTACGACAGCTACCACTGTTCACGCTACAACACGAACACCGGGCGGTTGACGCCAGAGATGTTCCGCGCGGTGTTTGCAGACGTGTCGGCATGGCTGAGCGAGCGGGGCGATGATTAAATCATGATGCGCGTGGTCTGATACGGCCACACCCCGCGACTGCACGCACGGTTGGCCGCAGGGTGAGGCGGGCGGAGCCTCCGGCCTCGCTTGAGGTGCATCAGCCCTTCTCGCGCATTAGGCGCGCCTTGTCGCGCTCCCAGTCCCGCTTCTTCTCCGCTTCCCGCTTGTCGTAGGTCTTCTTGCCGCGCGCGAGCGCGATCTGCAGCTTAGCCAGTCCGCGGGCATTGAAGTAGAGCCGCAGGGGCACGATGGTCATCCCCTCGCGCTGCACCGCTCCGATCAGACGGTTGATCTCCTTTCGGTGCAGCAGCAGGCGGCGCGGCCGCTTCGGTTCATGATTGAACCGGTTGGCGGGGCCGTATTCAGGAATGTGGACATTGAACAGCCACAGGTCGCCGCCCATCTCGCCGGCATAGGACTCGCCGAGACTTGCCCGGCCCTCGCGCAGGGATTTGACCTCGGTGCCGGTCAGCTGGATTCCGGCCTCGAACGTGTCGAGCAGTTCGTAATCGAAGCGTGCGCGCCGGTTCTCGGCGATGAGCCGGTCGCCCGGCGATCCGCGAGGCGGCGCCATCGCTGTTCTCCGGGATTCCGTCAGGCGTTGAGCAGGCCGGCGTGAATCATCGCCGCGCGGACCTCCCGCTTAACCGGCTCGCTGCACTCGACCAGCGGCAATCTGACCTTCGGTTCGCACCGGCCGAGCAGCGAAACGGCATACTTCACCGGCGACGGGCTGGTCTCGAGAAACAGCGCCCGGTGGAGCGGCATCAGCCGGTCCTGGTAGTCAAGCGCCAGCCGGAAATCACCGTCGGCGCAGGCCTTCTGGAACTCCGCGCACAGGCGCGGTGCCACGTTGGATGTGACCGAGATGCAACCGACGCCGCCATGCGCGTTGAAAGCCAGAGCGGTCGGATCCTCGCCGGACAGCTGGATGAAATCCTTGCCGCAGGCAGCGCGCTGCAGGCTGACCCGGGCGAGATTCGCGGTCGCATCCTTCACGCCGACGATATTGGGCAGATCGCGGGCGAGACGCGCCATCGTCTCGACGCTCATGTCGACGACGCTGCGGCCGGGGATGTTGTAGATGATGATCGGCAGGTCAGCGGCGTCGTGGATCGCCTTGAAATGCTGGTATAGCCCTTCCTGTGTCGGCTTGTTGTAATAGGGCATCACGATCAGCACGGCATCGGCGCCCACAGCCTTGGCGTGGCGACTGAAATCGATCGCCTCGGCGGTATTGTTGGACCCTGCACCGGCAATGACCGGGACGCGACCGGCCGCCGCCTCGACGCACAGCTCGACGACGCGCTTGTGCTCATCATGGGTCAGGGTCGGGGATTCGCCGGTGGTGCCGACCGGCACGAGCCCGTCGGTGCCCTCGCGGATCTGCCAGTCGACGAAGTCCTGATAGGCTTTCTCGTCCACCGCCCCGTTCGAGAACGGCGTAATCAAAGCGGTGATCGAGCCCTTGAACATGGTGCGTGTTTCCCGAAGCAGTGACGTGAAGCCTGAGCGTGGTCGCCACGGCCGCCTTGTCGAAACGGCGGGCCGACAATATGGCGGGCGCATTGCTGCAGCAAGCACCCGTCTTGCGACGGATGACACGATATCGCCCCATATGGCAACGAGCATAGTAATTTAAGCATTTCCATCGAAAGTTTGCCGATGCCGATCATTCGCCTCCTCGCCCTCAGCACGGCCATTGCGCCCCTTCTGCTGAGCCTGTCATTGCCGGCAGCAGCCTTTGTCCTTGCCAAGCCCGAGGGCGAGGCGCTCGCGACGACCGCCGCGGCGCGCAAGTCGTCGGCACAGCGGCCCGTACCGCTTCCTCCGCACCGGCCGGCCGAGCTGGCCGCCGCCAATGCGGTGTCCGCCGATGGCGAGACAGTGGCCGATGCCGGGACCGGGGCGGCCGGTCGGGGCATCGAACAGGCTGATACAGCACAGGCTGCCGCCCTCGCCGAGGGCTTGCCGTTGCCGCGGCCTCGGCCGGCGGATGCCCCATCGCCGAATCGGGTCGTCGGCGCGGGTCCAATCAAGGTGGTGGACCAGCCGACGGCGGCCGCGACCAAGGAGGCTCTCAACCACATCGCCGCCAAGCGCTTCGACCAGGCGCTGGAGATCCAAAAGCGCCTGCCGGACCCGGCGGCGGTCAAGCTCGTCGAGTTCTATTATGTCCGCGACGCGGCCCTGCACGCGCCCTACCCAAGGATCGCCGCCTTCCTCGCCGAAAATCACGACTGGCCGAACCGGGATCTGATCCAGCGACGCTTCGAGGTCGCGCTTCTCGCCCAGCGCGCGCCGACCGAGGCCATCCTCGCGGTCTTCGCCGATCATTCCCCGACGACGACTGCCGGCAGCATCGCTCTTGCAAGCGCGCTGGCATCGGTCGGCGAGACGGCGCGCGCCAACGAGCTTGCCCGCACGCTCTGGCGCCGGGAGCAGATGACAGAGGGCGAGGAGCGCCTCGTCGCCGAGCGTTTCGGCGATGCCCTGACACGCGACGATCACAAGGCGCGCATGGACCGTCTGCTCGACAAGGGCGAGACGAGCGGCGCGCTGCGTGCCGCCCGAAGGCTCGGCGGCGACGAGCTGAAGCTCGCCGAGGCGCGCATCGCCGTCATCCGGCGCTCCAGGTCGGCCGGCACCCTGCTCGACCAGGTGCCACAGGCTCTGCGTCAGGATCCCGGCTACATCCTGTCGAAGGCGCAATGGTACCGGCGGCTCGGCCGATACAGCGAAGCCGCAAGGATCATCGCGACTGCCCGGATCGACCCGCAGAAGGTGGCGGGTCGCGACGAATGGTCGCTCGAGCGCAGGATCATCGCCCGCGAACTGATCGAGCTCGGCGATCCGGCTGGCGCCTACGCCATTGTCAGCCAGCATGGTGCGGAATCCGCCGTCGACCGGCTCGACTCCGAATGGCTCGCCGGCTGGATCGCGTTGCGCTTCCTTCACGACCCGGACAGAGCCGACAAGCATTTCAGCGCGCTCACCGAAATCGCAACGACGCCGATCAGCCTCGCCCGTGCGCAGTACTGGCTCGGCCGCTCCGCGGAGGCGCGCGGCGCAAGCGACGCGGCGCTCAGGCATTATCTGGAGGCCGGGCGCCACTCGACCACCTATTACGGACAGCTCGCGCTCGCCCGGATCGGCCATGCCTCGATCCCCGAGCTCCGCAAGCCACTAATCGCGGATACCGCCCACCGGATCGTCGCGCGGCGCGACAGCATGCGTGCCATGCGGTTGCTCGCGCAGATCGGGATGGAGGACGACGCCGCCCGCTTCATGATCTCCATGGCGCAGGAGGCACAGGACGCAGTGACCGCAATCGGTGTGGCAGAGACGGCCTACCGGATGGGCCTGACCTCGGCGACGGTCTGGATCGGCAAGGCGGCCCACCAAGCGGGGTATCCGACCGAGATCTACGCTTTCGCGACGGGGGGCATCCCTGCCTATGCGGACCTTGGGCCAGGTGTCGAGACGGCCGTCGTCAACGCGATCGCCAGGCAGGAGAGCGTCTTCAATCCGGCAGCCATAAGCCCGGCGGGTGCGCGTGGCCTGATGCAGCTGATGCCGGCCACCGCCCAGACAACCGCACGGCGCTACGGCCAGCCCTACGACGTGAAGTGGCTGACATCGGATCCCACCTACAACGCCGCGGTCGGCGCCGCCCATCTCGGCGACCTGACCAGCGATTTCGGAACGGCCTACGCGCTCGTCTTCGCCGCCTACAACGCCGGCGCGGCACGGGTTGTCGACTGGATCAAGCGCTTCGGCGATCCACGCAAGGGCGACATCGATCCCGTTGACTGGGTCGAACTGATTCCCTTCAGCGAGACACGGAACTACGTCCAGCGGGTGCTGGAAGGGGTTCAGGTCTACCGGGCGCGCCTCGGCGGCACCAACCAGCTGCTGATCGCCCAGGATCTGCGGATTCCGATCGACATGCAGACTTCGATCGCTACAGCGACCGACGGCCCGGGCAGCGCCGACAGTGGCGTGCCGGGGGTATTCAGCAGCTTCGGCGGACCGGAGCTGACGACGGGATCGTCCACGGTGCCGGCATCCGCCCTCGGCTTCGGCGGGGCGCGCTAGCATGGCCGCAGCCGAACCGGATGCCCCCGTCGCGGACGTGGTGGCCTGGCGCGACATCACGGTCAGCGCGCGCGACGGATTGCTACTGCACGCCCGCGATTACGGCCCGACCGGGAGCGATCGCCTGCCGGTCGTCTGCCTCCCCGGTCTCACCCGCACCTGCCGCGATTTCCACGAACTCGCCGTCCATCTGTCCAGCGCCACGGGGCGACCGCGCCGCGTCGTGACGATGGACTTCCGCGGCCGCGGCGCCTCGGGCTGGGACCGCGACTGGCGCCGCTACGCCCCGCTCGTCGAAATGGAGGATGTGCTCGACCTGCTCGTCGCGGCCCGGATCGATCGCGCCTGCTTCGTCGGCACATCCCGCGGCGGCATCGTCGCGATGCTGCTCGGCGCGGCGCGGCCGACCGCGATCGCAGCCGTCGTTCTGAACGATGTGGGGCCGGAGATCGATGGGCGCGGCCTGTTGCGGATCAAGAACATGCTGGCGGCGACGGGCGCGCCCCGCAGCTGGGAGGACGCGGTCGTCGGGTTGCGCGCGGCCCATGCAGCGCATTTTCCCGGCATCGACGCGGAAGGTTGGGAGGCGTTCGCCCGCAAGACCTATGATGATCGCAACGGACGCCCGGTCCGGGCGTTCGACCCCAAGCTGACCAGGACGCTCGAGGCGATCGACTACAGCCAGCCGCTGCCGACCATGTGGCCGCAGTTCGACAGCCTTGCCCACGTGCCGGTCATGGTGGTGCGCGGCGCAAACTCGGATATCCTCTCGCGCGAAACGGTGACGCGCATGCAGGAGCGGCGGGCCGATCTGGACGTGCTCGAGGTGGCGGATGCTGGCCATGCGCCAATGCTCGTCGAGCCGCACATCCTGTCCCGCATCGCCGCCTTCGTCGCCGCAGCCGACGGCCGCAAGACCTGACGTTACGGCTGCCGCCGCCAGCCTCGGCCCGCTTTCAATCGCGCAGCATGAACTCGATGCGGCGGTTGATCGCCTTGCCGCGCTCCGTCGCGTTCGAGGCAAGCGGCCGGCTCTCACCATAACCGAGCGCGGTGAACCGTTCGGCGGGGAGACCATTCGCCACCATCATGTCGATGACCGTCTGCGCCCTGGCGAGGCTGAGCCGATGATTGGCCTCGTCAGTTCCATCCGAATCGGTGTGCCCCGCAACCGCGACCGGAGCATCCGGGCAGGCCGACAACGCATAGACGACCTGATCGACGACGTCGCGCGCCTTACCCGACAATGTGGCGCGTCCCGGCTCGAATTCGATCGGCCTTTGCCGGACGAGCGCCGCAACCTCCGCCTCGCAGGCGGCGGCCGGACGTGACGCTCCGGCATGGCCGACGCCGACATCCTCGGCAGACACCGGGACGCCGGCGGCGGCCGCCGCCTCGGCAAGGGCCGTCCGGGCTGCGGCGTGGAAGGCAGCGCCACGCATTCTGATCTCGTCCGTGTGGATGGCGGCTTCGCCGACGGCGAGGAACCGCATCAGCCGAATCGCCGTCACAGCGTCGCGCAGCAAGGCACGGTCGGCAGGAGCTGCTGCTGCCTCGGCGACCGTGGTCACCGAAAGGTCGGGGAAAACGGCGCGTACCGCGGACATCAGCTCGATCCGCAGCGCCTCGTCAGCAAGGCCGCCGCGAATCTCGATCGCCGCGGGCATACGCCTGATGACGATGCGCGGCGCGGCGTCGGCGCTCTCGTCCCGGAAGCCATCTGGCGACCGGACGATACCCGTCGAACCTGCATCCGTTGACTGGGCGACGGCACCGGAATGGTCGGTCAGGGCGATGACGCATGCGAACAGGGCAAGACGCGCGGGGTGCCGGGATCCTGCACCCACACCACGTCCGGATCGAACCGCCCCGTATCGAGCCGCCGTTGCCACAATTCCTCGCTGCCGCCTGCCCGCCTCTCTGCCACCTGCCCGCGACGTCCGGGCCGGTGCGAGTGTACGAGATTCGGGGCAGAGGGTGACCACACCGACGGCGGCCCACGCCCGATCCGGCTGCCGGGGCGCGGGGGGGTCTGAATCCTTGTCGACCGGACGGACATGCGGTCGATGCGGCCGGCCTGCGCGGCGACCGTGCCCCTGTGCGGCGACCGCGCCGTTGCACGGGCGCAAACGAAAGGCCCCGATGGCCGTTGCCACCGGGGCCGATCGGATCGGACGGCCCGGCAACGCCGGGCCGTCGCCGTCCTTCGATCAGAAGGAGCGGGTGACCTGGAAGGCGGCCGAGAAGGCGCCGTCGTCCTGCGCGATCACCGCCGGGAACGGGGTCAGGTTGACACCCAGGCGGCTGCCGTTGAAGTCGATGTTGCCGTAGGTGATGTCGAACTGGAACGTGGTCCGGGGAACCGGGGTCCACGCGAAGTCGAGGTACACCTGCCACAGATCGACCTTGGTATCGACCGCGAAGCCCGACAGGGGCTGGAACGGAGCGAAGGCCGTCTTCGGGAACTCGACGCGGCCATAGCCACCACCGATCGTCGAGGCGAAGGTCGGCGTCCAGTTGTGCGTGAAGTTGGCCAGCAGCGACCAGCTCTGCACGGTGTCGAGGATGCAATCGGTGAATCCCACCAGGAACGGCGTGCAGTCACCCCACACGACGTTGTTGGTGCCGATCAGATCCTGGTTGTACTGGCTCGCGCCATCCGTGTAGATCGCCTTGAACGAGAAGAAGTCGCCCTCGCCGATCGTCGGAGTGTTGATGACGAGGCCGAACAGGGCCGCCCAGCCGATCTCCGAATCGGTCCAGCCCGCATCACGGAACTGGTTGTTGTGGATCGCACCGGACAGCTGGGCATTACCCCAGTCGCCCTGGACGCGGATGTTGGCGACGACATCCGGCCCCTCGTTGCGATCGTTGGCGGCCGGAGCGAAGAACGGCAGCCACACGCCAGCGGCGGTCGTCGCGGTCGGGAAGTTGTAGTTCTGGTCTTCGATGGCGACCGAGACCGACCAGCCCGAGCCGAACGACTGGGTGTAGCGGATCTGGTTGCGGCGCATGAAGTTGTCGCCGACGATCACGTACGGGTCGGTCGTGGTGGCCGACGAGTCGAGGTGCAGGAAGGTCGACCAGGTCTTGCCGAAGGTCCAGTTGCCGAACTGGACGAAGGCATGACGCAGAATCGCACTGCCACCCGAACGGGTGTCATTGTCGGTCGCCTGCAGTTCGACGAAGGCGCGGACGGTGCCATACTCGGTCGAGGTGCGCGCGTCGAAGTTCACGCGGCCCTGGCCGTACATGATGAACGAGTCATCAGTGGAGTGTCCGTCCGGCACGATGGCGCGAACGAGATAGAATCCGCTGGACGGATCGAGGTTCTGCCACTGGTCCTCAGCACCAGCAACAACCAGTCGTGCATAACCGCCGACCTTGAAGCAGATGTCGGTACCCGGCAGCTCGATGAAGCCGGTGATGTCACACCGGTACACCGGCTCCCGGGGAGCCTTGACGTCCGTCATCATGTCGGCGGCCTGGGCCCCCGTCGCGGCAGCGAGGAACGCTGCAGCGGAGCCGAGGAAGATGTTTCTCATCTTGTTCATCCTGACATCCAATCTCCACCTTGGGGACCATGTGCCTCGGCCCGGTCGAAACCGGTTCCGCTTGCCCTACTCCCCGCGATACCTGCGACCCGAGGCGACCCCGAACGCAGGTGGTGCGACTCCCCGGAGTTCCGGCGTCGCATCGCCAACTTACCGAAGGCCCATGTGCGATCAACAAACAAGGGTCACGGAATGGGCCGCAGCTGCACCTTTTCAAGGCGGTGTTGCACAAAGTCCACGTTGTGTCCCGCGCGCCGCAATCCGGACTGGCAGTCCACCCGCCTCCGCGGCCCCTTCGCGGCGTTGCAGGCATCTGCAACCGCGCGCATCGGACGCTCGGCAGCCGGTTGGGGGACCGATTCGGAGGTCCATCGAGGCCTGCCAGCCGGGCATTGCCGTACCGGCCTGTCTGCGATTCGCCGCTGCGCGCATCTGGTCTGCCAGATGTGTTGACCGGCGCGGGCCGCCGGCAGGCCATATCCGGCTTCAAGGGCAGCCAGTCCTGTCCGTTTCCCGTCTGAATGACGGTCCGGCCGGATTGCGCCGCGGGCAGAGTGGCGCGTCCGTCGACCCTGGCGTCGCGGCCTCGCATCGGCCCGCCCGAATCGAAAAGGCCCCGGCGGTGTGCGCCGGGGCCTCGAAGCCGTCGCCGTGACAGTCGGTCAGAAGGTCCGCGTGACGTCCAGGGCTATCGCGAAGGCGCCCTCGTCGTCCTTGGCGAAGGGGTTCGTGACGAACGGGTTGAACGCGCCGAAGGCCGTGCCAGCGCCGTTGAAGTCGACATGGCCGTAATGGACGTCGAGCAGGAACGTGGTGTTGGGCACCGGCGTCCAGGAGATGTTGCCGAAGATCTCGTAGGTATCCATCTCGAAATCGGAGGCGAGCCCCGGCGCAAAGACGTTGAGCCGGGTCAGCGGCGCCTTGACGTTCTGGTAGCCGGCACCGAAGGTCGTGGCGACCGTCGGCGACCAGTTGTGGGTGAACGAGCCGAGCACCGACCAAGTCGTCACCGAATCGACGATGCAGTCGGTGAAGGTGACCAGGAACGGCGTGCAGTCGCCCCACACGACATTGGTGGCGCCGAGGAAGTTGTCCTCGTTGTACTGGGTCGCACCGTCGGTGTAGATCGCCTTGAAGGTCAGGTAGTCGCCTTCCCCGATCGTCGGGGTGTTGATCAGCGTACCGAACAGCACCGCCCAGCCCGACTCGCTGTCATTCCAGCCGAAATCCGTGAACTGGTTGTTGTGCCAGGCACCGGACAGCTGGGCACTGCCCCATTCGCCCTCGACGTGGAGCGCACCGACGACATCCGGGAACTCGTTGCGGTCGTTGACGGCGGCCGGCAGCGCAAGGCCGGGATAGAAGAACGGCGCCCACACGCCCGTCGCGGTGATGTCGGACGGGGCGTCGTAGTTCTGGTCTTCGAGGGCGACCGAGATCGACCAGCCCGACCCGAACGACTGGGTATAGCGGATCTGGTTGCGGCGAATGTAGTTGTCGCCGGTGACCGTGAAGGCGTCCGAGTAGACCGGGCTCGAGTCGAGGTGCAGGAACGTCGACCAGGTCTTGCCGAAGGTCCAGTTGCCGAACTGCACGAAGGCGTGCCGAAGCTCGAAGGGGCCGCCCGAGCGGGTGTCGTTGTCATAGGCCTGCAGCTCGACGAAGGCCCTGACGGTGCCGTACTCGGTCGAGGTGCGCGCGTCGAAGTTCACGCGACCGTAGCCATACATGAAGAAGGTGTCGTCCAATGTATGCCCGTCCGGCACGATGCCGTAGGCCGCGGCGACATTGAGCAGGTCCCACTGGTCCTCGGCGCCGGCCACCACCAGCGAGGCCAGACCGCCGATCTTGAAGCAGATGTCGGTCCCCGGCAGCTCGATGAAGCCGGTGATGTCGCAGCGATAGACGGGCTCTCGCGGGGCCTTGACGTCCATCATCATGTCGGCCGCAGATGCCGACGCAGTTGCCGCCACGACGGCGGTCGAACCGAGCAGGAAAGCTCTGATCATCTTCATCGTCTTCTCCGAGCGGCACTCTCGGAAGAGGCATGGCAGATCCACCCCGGGGCGCCTCCACCTCTCCCTGTCCCCCTGCATGCGGCCGGGTGCCGGCTGGCCGCGACGCAGCGTCGTGCGTGACGTGCAGCGATGTTTATGCCGCTACCGTCGTGCTGCAACGGGAATCGAGACGGAATCCGGCCGCTTGACCGCCATTCCGCCGACCTGTCACCGGAAAGACACAGTGAGCGGGTGATCGACCGCAAGCCGGCCCAGACATTGGGCAATTGTTGCCTTGAAACTGACCTCATCGGCCATCTGATGGGGCATGACGGATTGGCCGACCGTTGCCGGCGATACCGGCCGGCAAGCCACCGGTCGCACGGATTCGCACGCCCGGGCTCTGGCCAGGCGAGCTGCGCTGCGACATCTTCCCTGCCCGGTCGCCGATGACGCGGTGGCCGCACCCCCATCCTCCTGCGGGCATCGCCCGCCAGCCGGACAGAACCGACGGACCAGCCGATGACCGACCAGGCCAGCGACCGCCACGCAATCGGACGCCCCGTTCCCCGCAAGGAGGACCGCCGCCTCGTCGCCGGTGGCGGGCGCTACACCGACGACGTGTCGCTTCCGGGCGAAGTGCATGGCGTCGTGGTCCGCAGCCTGCATGCGCACGGTCATCTGCGGGGCGTCGGCATCAGCACCGCGCGGGCGATGCCCGGTGTTCTCGCCGTCTATACCGCCGCCGACATGGCCAACTACGGCAGCCTGCCCTGCATCGTCGAGATCGCCGGCCGCGACGGCGCGACGATGCGCAAGCCGCACTGGCCCGTGCTGGCGGACGGCAAGGTGCGGCATGTCGGCGAGGCGGTGGCCTTCGTCGTGGCGGAAACCGCCGCACAGGCCCGCGACGCGGCGGAGGCCGTGGAGATCGACATCGACCCTCTGCCGGCCGTGATCGACGCGGCGGCCGCCCTCGCGCCCGGCGCACCACCGATCCACGACGAGGTTCCCGGCAACCTCGCCCTCGACTTCGAGGGCGGCGATCCGGATGCGGTCGAGGCCGCGATGGCACGGGCCGCGCATGTGACCCGTGTCTCCGTCGTCAGCAATCGGGTTGTGGTGACTGCGCTGGAGCCGCGTGCCGTGGTGGCCACCTACCTGGCTGACGCGGGCCGATGGGAGGTCCATGTCCAGAGCCAGGGCACGTTCGGCATGCGCGCCATGCTGGCCGGCGTCCTGAAGGTTGCGCCGGAGCAGGTGCGGATCCTCACCGGCAATGTCGGCGGCTCGTTCGGCATGAAGGCCGCAGTCTATCCGGAATATGTCTGCGCCTGCCATGCGGCGCGCGATCTCGGGCGGCCGGTGCGCTGGCTCAACGACCGTTCAGCCTCGTTCCTGTCCGACAGCCATGGCCGCGACCTGCAGATCACCGCGGAGCTGGCGCTGGACGGCGATGGCACCTTCCTCGCGGTCAGGCTGCGCGGACTCGCCAATCTCGGCGCCTATCTCGGCCACGTCTCGCCCGTGTTCTCCACCGCCAACCTGGTCAAGAACCTGGTCAGCGTCTATCGAACGCCCGCGATCGCGGTTGCGATGCGCTGCGCCTTCACCAACACCACGTTCCTCGGCCCGTATCGTGGCGCCGGACGGCCGGACGCCAATTACGTGATGGAGCGGCTGATCGACGCTGCGGCGCGCGAGACGGGACGCGACCCGGCCGATCTGCGGCGGCTGAACCACATCCGTCCCGGCCAGATTCCGTATCCGGCGCCCAACGGGCTCACCTATGACAGCGGCGACTTCCCGGCGGTGTTCGAGCGGGCGCTGGAGGCGGCCGACTGGGCGGGATTCCCGGTGCGGGCCAAGGCGAGTGCCGCCCGCGGCCTCCTGCGCGGGCGCGGCATCGGCAGCTACCTGGAGGTGACGGCGCCACCGAACCGGGAGATGGGCGGCATCCGCTTCGAGCCCGACGGCATGGTGAGCATCATCACCGGCACGCTGGACTACGGACAGGGCCACGCCACGCCGTTCGCCCAGATCCTGTCGGAACGGCTCGGCATTCCGTTCGAACGCATCCGGCTCGTGCAGGGCGACAGCGACCTGCTGATATTCGGTGCCGGCACGGGCGGCTCACGGTCGGCGATGATGAGCGGGGCGGCGATCGTCGAAGCGAGCGATCTGGTGATCGAGAAGGGCAAGCGTCTCGCCGGCCTCGTTCTCGAGGCTGCCGTCGCTGACATCGAGTTCGCAGCCGGTCGCTTCACCGTGGCAGGGACCGACCTGTCGATCTCGCTCCTCGACCTCGCCGAGCAGCAGCGACAGGGGCTCGCCGTTCCCGACGACATGGCCGTTGAGATGGCCGACGGTCTCGACGTCACCCATCTCACCGGGCTCATTCCCTCGTCGTTCCCGAACGGCACCCATGTCGCCGAGGTCGAAATCGACCCGGAGACGGGTGCGACGCGCGTCGTCCGCTACACGATGGTCAACGACTTCGGAACGATCCTCAATCCGCTGCTGGTCGAGGGCCAGCTGCACGGCGGCGTCGTGCAGGGGATCGGCCAGGCGCTGATGGAGAGGACGATCTACGACATGGCCGGACAGCTCGTGACAGGCTCTCTCACCGACTATGCCCTGCCGCGCGCCGACGACGCGCCGGACTTCTCGTCCGAATGCCTGGCCTTCCCCGCCACCACCAATCCGCTGGGAATCAAGGGCTGTGGCGAGGCCGGCTGTGCCGGCTCGCTGTCGGCGGTGACCAACGCCATCATCGACGCATTGTCGGCGTATGGCGTGACCGCGATCGACATGCCGGCGACGCCGGAATCGGTATGGCGAGCGCTGAGGGGCGCAAGGCGGACCGCACGCTCACCAGACGGGGGGCAGCGGCGCGATCGTCACCGATGACGACCATGCCAGTCATCCGGACGACGGCAAACGGCGCAACGAACTCGCGTCGCGCCGCACCGCTACCGGCCGGACGGCCGATCCAGGACGGCGAACCTGCGCCGTCACGGTCGCTGCCGCCCCGGTCCCGGTGGTCCGCTCCGCGTCGGCCGGGATGAGGCGAGGAAGCGCGGTCGGCACGCGCTACCTGATCGCCTCGAACGGCTGATCCTTCACCTGCTCGACCAGACCGTAGAATGCCTCGTTGACCTTTGGCCAGGTCTTCAGCTTCTTCACGTTGGCGAGCCAGCGAGCGACGTTCGGGTATCTGGAGAAGTCGCAACGGACGACCTCGCCGAGGGTCAGCAGACAGGCGCCGAAGTAGTCGGCGATGGTGATGGAATCGCCGGCGAGATACTGGCGGTCGGGACCGATCCAGTAATCGTTGAGGATCTGCAGCCACTTTTCGGCGTTCGCCTTGCCCCACTGGATGGTGGCGGCATGGATCTCGTCGGTTGGGCGCTTGTGGTGCGGGAAGACCTGCGGATAGATGAATCCGTAGGCGTAGTCCCGGTAGAAGTTGGAGTTGAACCAGTCCATCACCTCGTTGACCCGCGCGCGCTGCCGTAGGTCCTTCGGGTATTCGGGCAGGTCGAACTTGTCGGCCAGATACTTGAGGATCGCCGAGGATTCGGTGAGCCGGAAGTCGCCGTCCTCGAGCACCGGCACCATGCGGTTCGGATTGATGGAGTTGAACGGCTCCTGGTAGTGGGCGCCGGCGAACAGGTCGACGACCTGCTCGTCGACGTCGAGCCCCTTCTCGGCGATGAACAGGCGGACCGGCCGGCTGGTCATCGAAACGGGGTGCATGTACAGCTTCATCGTCGCTTTCTCCGCGGTGATGCTGCGGCTTGCCGGGCGTTGGCGCGCCGTCAGTACGGGTTCTTGGGCGAGCGATCGTGCGACAGGCTGCCGCGCGAGCGCTCGGTGAGTGCCTCGATGGCGTCGGCGAGGTGAATCTCGGCGATGTTGTAATCGCCGCGCCCCACCCGGATTCGGTGCGCCTCGAGAAGGACGTCGGCATGGGTGAAGCCGAACGGCGGCTCGAAGCGGTAGCTGGCCAGTTCGATCGTCAGCCCCAGCGGATCATTGAAGTAGATCGAATCCATGAAGCCGCGGTCCTTGACGCCGGAATGGCGGATACCGCGTTCGTCGAGACGTGCAACCGCCTGGCTGAACGTCGCCTTCGAGACCGAGAAGGCGATGTGGTGGACACAGCCGGGCTCGGTCGGCGTGCGACGCGGGTCCGGCTTGCGGTCCTCGTTGGTGAAGATCGTGATCAGCCGACCATCGCCCGGATCGAAGTAGAGATGACTCTCGCTGGGCACATCGAGATTGGGCTGCTCGAAGACGAATGGCATGCCGAGCACGCCCTCCCAGAAATCGATCGAGGTCTGTCGATCGGCGCCGACCAGGGTGATGTGATGCACGCCCTGGCTCTGCAGCTTGCGAAACTGCCGGTTCTCCATGACCAGATCCTCTTGTCTCGAAGGGTCGCGATTCATTGGCGGACGAGGTGATCGCGGGACATCGTCGCGGCGTTGCGATCCACCAGTTTGGACTTGTAGTCGCTGCGCGGCAGCGTGCCCCAGGGTACGAGCGATACCTTTGCAGTGAAGACCAGCGAATCGCGCAGCTGCCTGCGGATCGCATCCGCCAGCGCCGGCGCGGGCTGCCGCCCCTCGCCGAGTTCGACCACTACCGGCAGGGGCGGATCCTGCTTGATCCCCGGCGCGGACGGCCGGATGACGATCCTGCCGCTCACGTCCGGGGCGAACCGGTTGACCACCTCCTGCACCGCGCTTGGAAACACGTTGACGCCGCGCACGATCAGCATGTCGTCGGTGCGGCCGATGCATTTGACCCGGTGCGACGTCCGCCCGCAGGGGCAGGCGCGGGTGCGCAGCTCGACGTGATCGCGGCTGCGGAACCGCAGCAGCGGCGCCGCGCGATGACGCAGATGGGTGTACACCAGTTCGCCACGCGCGCCGTCCTCCAGCGGCAACGGCGCTCCGGTGTCGGGGTCTATCAGCTCGACATGAACGAAACCGCGCGCACAAAAGTGCATGCCACTGCGCTCGGGACATTCGCCCCACAACGAGACGCCAATGTCGCCGATACCCATCGCCTCGGTCACCTGGGCGCCCCAGGATTCCTCCAACCGGGTGCGGATCGCCGGTTCGCCGCCCCCCGGCTCGCCAGCGACGATGATCCGCTCGACCGAAGAGTTGCGGATATCGATGCCGCGCTGCGCCGCCCATTCGACGAGATGCAGGGCGTAGGAGGGCGTCAGAACCATCGCCTGAGGCTTCAGGAGGCTGACGGCCATCATCAACCGCTCGGTGTTGCCGGTCCCCACCGGGATGTGGCACAGGCCAAGCATGTTGAACGCCTCCAGCGCCGCCCCGGCGACGAAGGGCCCGGCATTGTAGGTGGAGACAATGCGCTGGCCACGCTCGAGGCCGCAGGCGGCGTAGCTGCGCGCCGAGGTTCGAACCCAGTTGTCGAGATCGGAGGCGGTGAGCGGAATGTAGCTCGGCGTACCCGTCGTGCCGCTGGTAGAATAGATCCGGACGATCTCGTTCATCGGGACGGCCAGGTGCGTGCCGATCGGATCGTTCTCGCCGCGGGTCGCGCGCAGCTCGTCCTTCTCCGTGAAGGGCAGCGCGGCAATGGCGTCGAGGCCTCCGACAGCCTGAGCGTCCGGGAAGCCGGCCGCGGCCAGCTTGGCACGATAGAAGCGGGACTGACGAAACAGGTAGGCGACCTGCTGGCGATAGAGCAGATCGTCGGCGGCGGCCTGTGCCGCGAGCGGCAGCGTCTCGATCTGCGGATCAACCATCATGGCGCCTCGCCCCGGTTCTGGTGGGCGACAGCCGCCTCGCCCGCCGAAGCCATCGGCAAACCGACCGGCCGCAGCGATTCCGCGGCGAGATGGGCGAGCAGCCCGGCGGTACGCGCAAGGAGCGGGACGGCCCGCCCCATCTCCGATGGCAGATCGAGGTCAAGCAGGACCGCGACGATCGGCATCGAAACGTTGATCGGCAAGGGCCTGCTCCAGGCGGACGCGACCGCGGTATCCAGCAGCCGGGGATCGGCTTGCGCGCGGCCCGGTACCCCGCGGTGATGGGGACCAGCACGAGATTGAGAGATCGGGTCTCGTCCGGCTGGGGCTCGCGTTCCGTCATCAGCTGAGGGGAGTATTCGGTGAAGCTCAGCCGCCCCCATCAGATCGCTGCACCGGTCGCGGCTGCGCACCTCGATGCGATCGACAGCGGCCGTGCAGATGGCGGCCGTGCAGATGGAGGTAATGGCGGGCCCCGGCTGTCCGATCAGCATGTGCCTCCCCGACGGCCTCTCGGCCTCTTTGCTTGCTTCTATTGTAGGACAATATTGCATCCCTTTCTCTTGTCAAGCGATGGCCGGTCGGCTAACCAGACGGCCATGAACGAAACGCTCCTCGATGTCGGCGAACCGGGCTCCGGCAGCCTGCCCCCTGCGCTCCCCGGCGTGCGCGGCACCACCGTCGAGCGTATCGTCAAGCATCTGCGCGAGGGCATCCTCAACAGCCGCTATGCGCCGGGGCAGCGGCTGATCGAGGCTGATCTGACCCGCGATCTGGGCGTCAGCCGCGGCCCGCTGCGCGAGGCGTTCCGCCGCCTCTCGGCGGAGGGGCTGATCGAGACGGTACCCAATCGCGGGGCGCTGGTGAGGCGGCTGACGCGCCGCGAGGCGCTCGAGCTTTTCCAGATCCGCATCGAGCTGGAGGCGCTTGGGGCGCGCCTCGCTGCGACCAACATGGCCGAGAGGGACATCCGCTCGGCATTCGAGGCAGCCATCGGACCGATCTGGTCCGAGGCGCCGCGCCTGTCACAGATAGCCTATCTGGAAGAGAACAAGCGCTTCCACGATGCGGTGATCGGCGCCAGCGGCAACTGCCAGCTGGTCGGGATCCACCGGCAGCTGCAGCTGCCGCTGATCATGGTCCATGTCAGCGGTGCGCTCGATGCCGCCGTGCTGGCCCATTCCGTCGCCGAGCATCGGCAGATTGCCGCCGCGATCCTCGCCGGCGATGGCAGCGCGGCAGATCTGGAGATGCGACGTCACCTCGAGCGCGCCTTCGCCCTGGTACGCGACATCCGCGACGGGGATTTCCGCACCACGCCCTGAGTTCAGGCCTTCGCGATGCCTGGCGTCTCGGTAGCAGCACCGGCGTTCGACATCTCTCCCAGCCGCCGGGTCAACCGCTCGGCCTCCCCCTTCAGCAGCCCGACGATCCAGGCCAGGCGTTCGTCCTGCATCCGCTCGCGGATCGCCGCCACGCTGATCGCCGCCACCACCCGGCCGCGCGCATCGACCACCGGAACGCCGACCGCGCACATCGCGCTGACGATCCGCCCGTCGTTGAAGGAATAGCCCTGCTGCCTGGTCTCGGCGACAAGCTTGTCGAGTTCCCTTGGCCCGAAGCCCGGATACCTCGCGAGCCGGGGCGTGTTGCTGGCGACGATCTCCGCCACTTCCTCGAGCGGCAGGAAGGCGAGCAACGCCAGACTGCCGGCGCCAACCCCAAGCGGCCGCCGGTCACCCGCATCCAGCGTCAGCGTCTTGATCGGGAAGTCACCTACCTGGCGTTCCAGGCAGAGCGCATCGAGCCCCTCGCGCACGGAGATGAAGATCGTGTCACCGGTTTCCCTCGCAAGCCTCAGCATGGCCGGCCGTGCCAGCTCGGCGATGTCGTAGCGCGTCGCCAGCCGTCCCAGCCGGATGATCTCGTAGCCGAGGAAATAGCGGCGTGTCTCGCTGTCCTGATAGGCGATCCCGGCGTCCGCCAGCGCGTTCAGGAGCCTATGGGTCGTGGCCTTGCCGAGTCCCGAGGCGCGGGCGAGATCGGACAGGCGCCAGCCGGTCGTGGCCTCGCTGGCCAGCAGCCGGATGATTGCCGCCGCACGCTGGACCGACTTGACCGTTCCGTCGCCGATCATGGCGAATCCCCCAGCCGCTCGGCCCAGGCGAGCAGCACGTCGCGGGCGCGCAGGCCGACCTCGGCGCCCATCGCCGCGGCGGCGCGGTTGACGGCCGAGATGATTCCGTCCTCGAAGGTGGACCGCGCCTCGCCGATGCGCGCCGAGGACGCTGAGACGGTGAAGCCGGGAATGCCGCGCGCGTCGAGCGCCGGCAACCGGGCGATGCCGGCATCGTCAATACCGATTCCGGCATCGTTGTAGACCCCGGCGAAGCCGTCCACCCGGAGCGCCAGCGCCGGGTCGCCGCCAACGAGCCCGCCATGGGAGCCGGTGACGACGATCTGGCCGACATCCTCCGGCCCGACCAGAGCAGCGGAATCGAGCAGCACGATCCTGCGCCGGCCGGGGCGGTCGATGATCGCGCGTGCCTCGCCCAGCGGCTCTGGCCTGACCGGCAGATGCGGCGCCGCGCACAGTTTTCGTGCCGCCTCGAGCGTCGGGTCTCCCGCACGCACGCCCGCGGCCGCAGCCGCCGCGTTGACGCGGCTGATGCGGCCGCGTGCCAGCATGTCGGCAGTGTCACCGATGCGGCAGGTGAGATGCGAGACCGCCGCCGCCGCGATGCCGAACGCCTGCAGATAGGGCAGCGCGCCGATGCCCGCCTCGTCCCGGCCGATGCCGGCATCGCACAGGATCACCGCGCGCACGCCGCCGGCGGCCGCCAGATAGCCGGGATATCGGCCGCCATGCGATCCGGACACCACGACCCCGCCCCACGCGCCGACGGGAAGCTTGGTGATCGTGTCGGCGACGACGATGCCCTCCGGCAGGACGGTCGCAGCGGGGGTCGCGGGAACCGGCATCGATCCAGCCTCAGCGATCCGAGGGAATGTTGGCGCGCCGGGCTGGTACCCCGGTGTGCTCGAAGCAGATGCGGGCGAGCTCCGCGACGCCCTCGCGGATCGTGTCCTCGTCCGGCAGCGCGAAGCACAGGCGGATGTGGCTCCTCGCGGAATCGGGCACGCATGCCCATTCCGGTCCGGGATTGAACGCGACCCCCTGCTCGAGCGCCGGCTGGACGAAGGTGCGGACGTCGACGTGGTCGGGCAGCTTCAGCCACAGGAAGATGCCTCCTTGAGGCACGAACAGCTCGACTGATGTCCCGAACTCGCGCTCGACCGCCTCGATCATGACGTCAAGCTTGCGGCGTAGCGCCGCCTTCAGCGTCTTCAGATGATCGTCAAACGCGCGGCCGGAATATTCGGCGATGACCATCTGCTCGATCGCCGGCGATCCCGCGTCGGTCTTGCGCGCGAGCACCCGTGAGAGCACGTCCCACGCGGCGACGACATAGCCGACCCGGAGTGCGGGAGCGAGCGACTTCGAGAATGAGCCGACATGGACGACGCGCGACGGGTCAAGCGCGTAGAGCGCCGGCGGCGTGCTGTCGTCCCAGGCGAGGTCGGCATAGCATTCGTCCTCGAAGATCGGCACACGGTATCGGGCCGACAGATCGAGCAGTCGGTGACGACGATCGAGCGGCATGATCGAGCCGGTCGGGTTCTGCACGGTCGGGATCGTGTAGATGAACTTCGGGCGGATTCCGCGGCGCTGCAGGTCCTCGAGGATCGCCTCGAGCGCATCCATGCGAATGCCGTTCTCGTCGAGTGGGGCAGCAACAATGTTCGCACCCAGCCGCTGCACCTTGCCGATCGCCCCGCCATAGGTGAATTCCTCGATGATCACCGTATCGCCGGACTCGATGAAGGTCGCGTTGACCAAGTCCATGGCCTGCAGCGAGCCGGACGTGAGCACGATGTCGTCGGCGGTGCAGGCCATGCCGCGACTGCGGCGGAGCTTGGCGGCGACGACGTCGCGCAATCCGCGATGGCCCTGCGGGCCCTGGCCGAGATGGTACATGGCGAGCGTCGGCCCTTGCTCGCGGATGACCTTGGCGGCGATCCCGGCCAGTTCGTCGGCCGGGACCTCGGCCGGGTCGTTGTGTCCGAACACGAAGTTGTAGCGCGGCAGACCGGAAAAGCGTGCGACGGGGTCCGGCCCGACCCGGCTGAAGGCCTCGTGGAACGCGAATCCGCTCATGCGTTTGCCCCGCCTCAGCCCGCCTTGCAGTGCAGGCCGCCGTCGACGCACAGCTCGATGCCGGTGATGTACTGCGCCTCGTCGGAGGCAAGGAACACCGAAGCCATGGCGATATCCCAGCCGGTACCCTGCCGCTTCATCGGCGGAATGGCATTGCGTGCGGCGGTCATTTCCTCGACGCTGCCGTAATATCCGCTGATCTGCTTGTAGATGTGCGGCGTGTCCATGACGCCCGGCAGGATGCAGTTCGCCCGGATGTTCTTAGCCGCATACTGCACCGCGATTGCCCGGGTGAAATTGTTCACCGCCGCCTTGGACGCATAGTAGGAGATGTAGGGATAGCCGGTGTAGCGGATGGCAGCGAGCGAGGAGATGTTGACGATCGCCCCCCCGCCCTGCTCCTCCATGATCGGCAGCACCGCCTTGCATGCCAGGAAAACGCTCTTGACGTTGACGTCCATCACCTTGTCCCAGCTCTCCACGGTCGCCTCGACCGGACCGCCGGGAATGTTGATGCCGACATTGTTGTGGAGGATATCGATACGACCGAAGGCGTCCATCGTGCGGGCGACGGCGGCCTCGATGTCGGGGTAGCTGGTGACATCGGCAGCGCAGGCGATCGCGCGGTTGCCCTCGCCCTCGATATGGCGGGCGGTCGCCTCGGCGGCGGCGAGGTCGATGTCGACACAGGCGACCCTGGCGCCCTCGCGCGCATAGGCGACGGCGGCAGCCTTGCCGTTGCCCCAGCCCTCGCCCACCGATCCGGCGCCGAACACCAGCGCCACCTTGCCTTTCAGACGATCGACCATGGGTTGTTCCGACTCCTGCGCGGGTCAGTTGAGAACAAGGCCAGGCAGCCACACCGACAAGCCTGGCAGCAATGATAGCGCGGCGAGCAGCACGACGCCGATCGCCACGAAGGGCAGGACGTCGCGGACGCCGCGCTCGAGCGGCAGGTCCGCAATCTTGCAGGCGACCGCCAGGCAAAGCCCGATCGGCGGCGTGATCAGACCGAGACACAGGTTCACCACCGTGATCACGCCGAGCTGGATCGGATCGACGCCGAGTGCCATGCCGACGGGGTAGAGGATTGGCACCAGCATCACCATCGCCGCGTTCGCTTCCATGAAGGTGCCGACAAACAGCAGAAGCAGGTTGACCAGCAGGAGGAACAGCAGCGGATCCCGTGAGATCGCGGTGATCAGCGCGACCGCCTGCTGGGGGATCTGGGCATAGGCGAGCTGCCAGGCGAACAGCTGCGCGGCGCCGACGATGATCATGATGACGGCCGTCGTCTGTGCTGCCTCCCTCAGCGCATCGACGAGGCCGGCCGGCGTCAGCTCGCGATAGACGAGCATGCCGACGACGAGGGCATAGACCACCGCCACGGCCGAGCATTCGGTCACGGTGAAGACGCCGGTGACGATGCCGAACAGGATCAGGATCGGCATGAAGATCGCCGCAGCGGCTCGCCAGAAGGCGCGCACCACCTCGGATACCGGAACCGGCTCGTGAACCGGATAGTTGCGACGCCGCGAGCTCCAGTAGACGTAGCCGAGCGCGGCAATGGAGAACAGGGCGCCGGGTATGACGCCTGCAACGAACAGTGCGACGATCGACTGGCCGGAGATCACCCCGTAGACGATGAAGCCGATCGAGGGCGGGATGATCGGCGCGACCACGGAGGTCGCGGCGGTGACGCCTACGGCGAAGCCTCGGGAATAGCCTTCCCGGACCATCGCCGGGATGAAGATGCGGCCCATCATGCTGGTGTCGGCGACCGCCGAGCCGGAAATGCCCGAGAAGAACACCGACGACACGACATTGCTCATGGCGAGCCCGCCGTGGAAGCGGCCGACGAGGGCGTTGGCGAAGTCGACAAGCCGGGTCGTCATGCCGCCGCGCGACATCAGCGACCCGGCGAGCAGGAAGAACGGAATGGCCAGCAGCGTGAAGCTGTCCATGCCCGAGAACAGCCGCTGCGCGACAATGATCGGGTTGGTGCCGGTGAACCAGATCACGCCGAGACAGGCCGTGATGATCGCAAAGCCGAGCGGAAGTCCGACGAGGATGAGCAGGACGATCAGGATGGCGAGGACGATGATCGTCATGGAGCATCGCCCTCCCCGGCGGCGAGACCGGCGCGCCTGAGTGCCAGCAGCAACGCGATCAGCGCCCCGCCGACCGGAATGGCGAGATGCGGCCAGAACATCGAGATCTCGAGTGCGGCCGACTCGCGCCGAGCTCCGATCCGGGCGAACTGCCAGCCGTACCAGACCAGCGCCCCCGACATGGTGAGGATCAGCGCGTCGCGAACCCATGCGATGACGGCCCGCGGTGCGGGCGGCAGCGCATCCGCGACGAAGGTCACTGCGACGTGGCCGTCGCGGCGGATCACCATCGCGCTGCCGAGCATGGTGATCCATGCCATCAGGAAGCGCGCGGTCTCCTCGGTCCAGCCGGGCGCATGATTGAGCACATAGCGGCCGAACACCTGCCAGCAGATGCTCACCACCATCACGGTGAGCGTGACCAGCAGCATCATGTCGATGATACCCTCGATCAGGCGCGCGGTCGTTCGGAACACGGCAACCTCCTCCCCCTGCCTTCATTCGGGACCGGTACGGCCCCGTGCCCCCGTCGGCCGAGCCAGCCGGCGGGGGTGTTGACGCACCCGACGGGCGCCGCTCTGCGACGGCTTGCCGCCCGCCCGGAGCGGATGTCGGGCTACTCGACCGAATTGATCTTCTCGACCCAGTCGGCGAGTTCCGGGAAATCCTCCTTGATCGGCGCGACGGCGGCGCGGAAGGCCTCCACATCGGGTTCGACGATCTCGATGCCGGCGCCCCTCAGGTCGGCGCGGTACTGGTCTTCCCTGGCGAGCATCTGCTCGGTGCCCCACAGCATCGCCTTCTCGCCCTCCTCGATCAGGATCTGCTGGAGTTCGGACGGGAGAGAATTGAAGCGGTTGGCGTCGAAGATGAAGGTCATGGCGCCGACGACGTGATTGGTTTCCATCACGTAGGGCTGATGTTCGTAGAACTTGAAGGTCCAGATCACCTCGAAGGGGTTCTCCTGGCCGTCGATGACGCCCTGCTGCAGTCCGGTATAGATCTCGGTCGAGGGCATCGGCACGGGACTCGCCCCCAGAAGCTCCCAGGTGCGGCGGTACATCTTCAGCGGCGGCACCCGGAGCTTCAGGCCCTTCAGATCGTCGAGCGAGACGACCTTCCTGTTGGCCGACAGCTTGCGGCCGCCGCGATAGCCTGCGCCGATGATCTTGAAGCCGGTCGCCGCTTCGATGGCGTCGAAGAGTTCGCCACCAATCGGGCCGTAGTAGACCTTCTTGAAATGGTCGAGGTCACGAACGAGGTAAGGAAAGGCCTCGATGCCCGGCAGCGGGTCATAACGGTCGAGCGTGCCGATCGATTCCAGCACGATGTCGTTGGTACCGATCTGCAGCGCCTCGATCGATTCCTGCCAGTTGCCAGTGGTGCCGCCTGGGGCGATGTTGACCGTGACCTTGCCGCCGGTGCGCTCCTTGATCGCCGCGGCGTAGCGTTCGGCGGTGTCGTGCCAGATGTTGCCGGGATTGTAGACGTGCGCCATCTGCAGCGTCATGTCGGGAATCTCGGCGGATGCTGGCAGCGCCATCGCCATAGCGAAGGCCGCTGCGGCCGTCGCTGTCAGGGTGCGGTGGAGCGTCATGTCGTTTCCTCCGGTTATGGTTCAGTCTCGATCGTTCGTCAGGCTCGGTCAGGCAACGCGGTCGCCCTTCCTCACCTGGACCGTGCGGTTGTCGACGCCGGGCAGCATGAGGGCGGGATCGCGGGTGACAACGACGTCGATGACGGTCGGCCCGTTCTCGCTGCCGATTCCGATACGCAGGGCTTCGGCGATCTCGTTGGGATCCTCGACGCGGATACCCGTGCAGCCGAGCGCGCCGGCAACCTTGGCGTAGTTCACCTCGACGAGGTCGCTCGACTGGTAGGCGCCGGCGCCGTACATCAGGTGCTGCAATGCCTTGACATAGCCCGACGCGGCATTGTTGACCACGATGACGGTGAGCGGCAGGTCGAGCCGGCGCGCCGTCTCGAGTTCGCCCATGACCATGTTGAAGCCGCCATCGCCGGTGAGGCCAACCACCGGGCGCCCTGGCGCGGCCAACGCACAGCCCATCGCGCCGGGCAGGCCATAGCCGATCGAGGCGAAGCCGCGATCCGGCACGAAGCCGCGGCCGGGCCGCTTGGTATCGTAGAGCAGTCCGCCCCAGTGCGCGGCGAAGCCGCCATCGGCGACGAGAATGCCGTCGGCCGGCATGGCCTTGTTCAGTTCGTTCAGCAGCCGCGCCATGTTGATCGGGCGCTCGGCCGAGGTCAGCCGTGCCTCCACCGACTTCCGCCAAGCAACCATGCGGGCGGCCACGTCCTCGGCGTAAGGCTGCTGCCGGGCTCGGATCGTATCGGCCTCCGGAGCCAGCGCGGCATGGAGATCGCGCAGGCCCTCGCGGGCATCGCCCCAAAGCCTCAGCATCGGGCGGAAGGTACGGCCGAACTCCTCGGCGACATTGTCGAGGTGGATCACCCGCTTTCCGGCGGCCGGCACAGTGTAGCGCTTGGTGGCGATCTCGCCGAGCTTGCAGCCGACCACCAGCAGGCAGTCGGACTCCTCGATCAGCCTGTTGGCTATCCGGTCGTAGCGGCCGAACAGTCCGGCGCTCAACGGATCGGTGCAGGCAATCGCACCCTTGCCGGTCATGGTGTGGGCAACCGGCAGGTTCAGCGCGTGGGCGAGGGCCTCGACCTCCGCGGTGGCGCCGGAAATGTGCACGCCGCCGCCGCACAGCATCAGCGGCCGCGCAGCGTCGCCCAGCATCCTCGCGGCCGCCTCGAGATCGGCCGAGGCCGGGCGGCAGCGCAGTGAGGGGGCCGACATGCACGCCTCGTCCGCCTCGAAGTCGGCATCGTCGAACGGGTGGGTGGCGTGGCAGACATCCTCGGGAACGTCGACCACCACGGGGCCGGGACGGCCGGAGGTCGCCACCTGGAAGGCGCGCCGCACCAGCTCGGGAATGCGCTCGACCATCTCGATGCGGATAAGCTCCTTGCAGGCTGGCCTGAGGATCTCGGTCTGCCGCGACTCCTGGGTCATGTTCTTCCAGGAGTGCAGGCGGTGGCTGTCGCCGACGAACACCACCAACGGCGAGCCAGCGTTGAGCGCCTCGACGAGGCCGGTGACGAGGTTGGTGGCGCCGGGGCCGAGTGTGGCGTCGCAGACTCCGACGCGACCCGACACCTTGGCGTAGGCATCGGCAATGAAGACGGCGCAGCGCTCGTCGTTGATCAGGTTATGATCGAGGCCGATGCGGCGGGCGGCGTCGTAGAAGGGCAGCAGCTGGAAGCCCCCCATTCCGAACATCGGCCCGATCCCGAACGCCTTCAGCATCCGGGCGATCGCCTCGCCGCCGGTCATCTCGTTGGTACTCAAGTCGTCTCTCCTCCCGGCAATCGGGTCGTTGTTCAGATGCGGTAGCCGAGCACCTGCGGAAGCCACAGGGCGATCTCGGGCACCAGAATGACGAGCAGCATCGCCAGGCCCATGCTCAGCATGAACCACGCGATCCAGGGGATCGTCGTCTCGATCGGAATGCGGGCGATGCGCGCCGTGACCATCAGGTTGACGGCAACGGGCGGGGTGAACTGGCCGATGGCGATGTTCATCGCCATCAGCACGCCGAACCATGTCAGGTTCCACCCGAAGGCCATCGCGATCGGCACCAGGATCGGCAGCGTGATCAGGTAGATCGATACGCCGTCGAGGATCATCCCGGCGAACAGCAGCACCGCCATGACCATGAGCAGCACGAGGATGCCGCTGTCGCTGACGGCGAGGATCTCGCGCGCCATGAAGTCGAAGGCGCCGAGCGTCGAGCCCGCCCAGGCGAACAGGCCCGACAGCGAGATGATGATCATGATGATCGCCGAGGTCTCCGCCGCATCGGCCAGCACCCGGTAGATCTCGGCAAGGCCCATGTTGCGGTAGAAGACCACGCCGACAAGGAAGCCGTAGGCGACCGCGACCACGGCCGCCTCGGTCGGGGTGAACAGGCCGGAGCGCAGGCCGCCGAGGATGATGACCGGCGCCAGCAGCCCGGGCACGGCTGCCCGGAAGCTCGGCCAGAACGGAGGACGGTCGGCGCGCTCGGCGGTGCCGAAGTCGTGGCGGCGGCTGAGCAGGACGGTCGGCAGCATGATCGCGACCCCGGCCAGCACGCCGGGAATTAGGCCGGCGGCGAACAGGGCGCGCAGATCGACGCCCGGCACCAGGATCGAATAGACGATCAGCGCGATCGAGGGCGGAATCAGGATTGCGGTGGAGGCCGAGGCGGCGATGACGCTGGCCGAGAAGGCGCGCGGATAGCCGGCCTTCAGCATCGAGGGGATCATGATGGTGGCGACGGCAGCGGCATCCGCCGGACCGGAGCCGGACATGCCGCCCATGATCATGCAGACCAACGTCGCGACCAGCGCCAGCCCGCCGCGGCGGGGACCGACGATTGCCTGGGCGAAGGTGACGAGCCGTGCGGCGACCCCCGATCGCTCGAAGATCACGCCGGTCAAAACGAACAGCGGGATGGTGATCAGCGGGTACTTGGCAACAGAGGTGTAGGCGTTGGTGCCGACCATCGCCACGGTGTCGAGGTCGAGTCCGATGGCGACGGCAGCGGCGCCGGCCAGCCCGAGCGCGACCCCGACCGGAGTGCCGATCAGCAGCAGGACCAGGAAGACGCCGAGCAGGACGAAATTGGCAAGGATCATGCGCGGCCCCTGAGCGTCGCGATCAGCCGACCGAGAATGCGCATGAGGATGACGGTGCCGAGAATCGGCAGCCAGATCGTATAGATCCAGGTCGGATAGCCGAGGCTCGGCGAGGTCTCTCCGAAGCGGTACTCGTCCCAGGTCAGCTCGCCGCCATACCAGACGATCAGCGCGAACATGAGGCAGGACGCGAGCGCGGCGATCACCTCGCAGGCCAGCCGCCCGCGCCGCGGAAGCTTGTCGGCCAGGAAGGTGATGCGGATGTTCTCGTTGGTGGCGAAGGCGAGCGAGGCCCCGACGAAGGTCATGAACACCAGCAGGAACACCGAGAATTCCTCGGTGAAGGCATACGAGACGTTGGTGGCGTACCGGACGATGACATTTGCAAGCGAGATCAGGCAGATCAGCCCCATCGCCACGGCACCCAATGCCCGCTCGACGGAAACCGGCACGCGCGCGTGCTCGGCGACGCCGCGCGGCGAGCCGGTCGTCTCATCGAGGTTGATGCCGCTGTCGGCCATCGCTCCGGCCTCCTTGGGAGAGCCGGGGCGGCGGCTGAGCATCCACCCCGGCAGGATCAATCAGCGATTGGCGATCGACTGCTCGGCCATGTCGACGAGTTCGGCGCCGATCTTCGCCTTCCAGGTCTCGTAGACACCGCGGGTGGCATCGACGAATTCCTGGTGCTGCTCGGGCGTCAGTTCGACGACCTCGACACCCAGCGCCTCGACATCCCTGATCGCCGACTTGTCGTCGCCGATGAGCCCCTTGCGGGCGATCTCGATGCACAGCGCGCCCGCCTCGAGCGCCGCCTGGCGGACGATCTCCTGATCCTCCGGGGAGAATGAGTTCCAAACGTCCTGGTTGACGGCGAAGATCAGCGGGTCTGCGACGTAGTGCCAGAGGGTGAGATACTTCTGGCCGACCTCGTAGACCTTGGCAACGGTGAACACGCTGAGCGGATTCTCCTGGCCGTCGACGGCACCGGTGGTCAGCGCCGGCTTGGCGTCGGCCCAGCTCATCTGGGTCGGGTTGGCGCCCAGCGCAGTGAAGGTGTCATTGAACAGTGGCGAGCCGACGACGCGGATCTTCAGCCCCTTCAGGTCGTCGGGCGTGCGGATCGGATGCTTCGAGTTCGACACCTCGCGGAAGCCGTTCTCGCCCCAGGCGAGCGGCACGACGCCGTTCTGTTCGATGATCTCGAAGATCCTCTTGCCAACCGGCCCCTGGGTGAGCGCATCGATCGCCTTGTAGTCCGGCATCAGGAACGGCAGGGCGAAGATGTTCAGCTCCTGGATCTGCGGCGACCAGTTGATGGTCGAGCCGACCGCCATGTCGATGATGCCGCGACGCATCGCGGTAAATTCCTTGGTCTGGTCGCCCGACACCAGCGAGGCGCCGGGATAGACCTTCATGTTGATGCGCCCGTCGGTGCGCTCGGCGACCAGCTCCGCCCACTTCTCGGCGGCTATGCCCCACGGGAACGGGGCCGGCACGACGGTCGAGATCTTGTACTCTTCCTTGTATTGGGCTGCCGCCGGCAGCGCGGCGACCGCCGCAATGCCCGCGATGAGGGCCAGTTTCAGGATACGCATCGGGCAATCTCCCCTTCTTCGCTCTTCGACGGCTTCAATATTCGACGAGGCCCCGCGCGGCGGCGACGACAGCCTCGGTGCGGACACGCACCTCGTCCTCGAGGACGGGGGCGTAGCTGATCGGGATGCGCGGGGCTCCGAGGCGCTTCACGGGGGCCTTCAGCGCCTTGTGCAGGCGTTCGGCGACGAAGGCGGCAACCTCGGCACCGAACCCGGCGACCGCGACTGCCTCCTGCACCACCAGCAGGCGGCCGGTCCGCCCGACGCTGCCCAGAACCGCGCCCTGGTCCCAGGGCCACAGCGTGCGCAGGTCGATCACCTCGGCGTCGATCCCCTCTTCCGCCAATCGGACAGCCGCTTCGGCGACGGTGTGGACCGCAGCCGACCAGGAGACGATAGTGACGTCGCCGCCCTCGCGTACCAGTCGGGCCTTGCCGAATTCGCCGACGACGTCGCCGGCAGGCACCTCGCCTTCAAGCGGCCACAGCCCCTTGTGCTCCATGTACACGACCGGATCGTCGCAGCGGATCGCGGCTTTCAGCAGCGCCTTGTTGTCGGCCGGAGTCGCGGGAACGGCGACAACGAGGCCGGGAATGTGCGCGTACCAGGCCTCGAGCGACTGGGAATGCTGGGCGGCCGACGAACGCCACATTCCGATCGGTTCGCGCACCACGAGCGGCACGCGGGTCTGTCCACCGAACATGTAGCGCGCCTTGGCGGCCTGGTTGACCAGTTCGTCTACCGCGCAGAGCGCGAAATCGGAGAAGCGCATCTCGACGACGGGGCGGGTGCCCATCATCGCGGCACCGACGGCGGCTCCGAGAATGCAGGATTCCGAGATCGGCGCGTCCGAGATGCGGTCGGCTCCGAATTCGTCGATCAGCCCCCGGTACTGGCCGAACACGCCGCCGCGGCCGAGATCCTCGCCGACCGCCCAGACCATCGGATCGCGGCGCATCTCCTCGGCCAGCGCCTGACGCGAGGCCTCCATGTAGGTCATCACCGGCATCAGAACGCCACCTCGCGCGGATCGCCGACATCCTGAACGTCGGCATAGGCGAGTTCGCGTGCCGGCCACGCGCTGTCCCTGGCCATCTCGTAGGCTTGTCTCATCTCGTCTTCCGCGCCCCTGGCGATCGCGGCAAGCTCGGCGGCGGCGACGCCCGCCCGCTCCAGAACGCCGCGGCAATTGTCGATCGGATCGTTGAGCCAGCGCTCCGCCACCTCCTCCTGCGGACGGTAGGGCGCCGTGTCTGCGCTGGTGTGACCGGTCAGCCGGTAGGTTCGGGCCAGGAGAAAGCGGGGGGTGCCCTTGCGGACGATGCCGATCAGCTCGCGGGCGGCCGCATCCACGGCGAACAGGTCATTGCCGTCAACGATCTCGGCCTTGATGCCGAGCGCCTCGGCGCGTGCCGCCGGCCCGTCGCCGGCTGTCATCGCGTGGGTGCGCGTGGTGGCAGCGAAGCCGTTGTCCTCGCAGACGAACAGGATCGGCAATCGGAACACGCCGGCCCAGTTCAGACCTTCGAGAAACGGACCGCGATTGATCGCGCCGTCGCCGAAGAAGCAGACGACAACCCTGTCCTCGCCCTTCAGCCGGATCGCATGGGCGGCACCGGCGGCAATGTTGATGTTGGCCGCCACCACGCCATTTGCTCCCAGCATGCCGACCGAGAAGTCGGCGATATGCATCGAGCCACCCTTGCCCTGGCTGTAACCGCCGGCTCGACCGAACAGTTCGCGCATCATGGCAAGCGCATCGGCGCCCTTGGCCATGGTGTGGCCGTGACCGCGATGGGTGGACAGGATGATGTCGTCGCGCCTGAGATTGGAACAGACGCCGACGGCGATCGCTTCCTGGCCGATCGAGGGATGGATCGCGCCGAGAACGAGCCTTTCATTGGCCGCCTTGATCGCCGCCTTCTCGAATTCTCGGATCCGGCACATCTGCCGGAACTGCGCGAGATGACGGTTCACGTCCAGATTGGTGGCTGGTGAGGACTCGCCCGAGGGCACGCTGCGATCTCCCTGCATCAGGACCGGGCGCGCTCCGACAGCGATACCCGTCCTCAGACGGTCGCTGCGACGGAGATCGATCGGGCCGACGAGAGGGGCTCGGGGTGGCGATGGCCGAAGCGGCTTGGCTCTGGCAACCCCGTTGCAGACGGTTCGTGCGTCCTCCCTGCCGGCTCGTATTCGGGTCGAGCTCGGCCGACAATGTTCCGTATCGTGGAACGATGATAATGATAAAATGGAACACATGCACTGGTCAAGCATTTGCCCACGTCCGCCGGCGGATCAGGGCCACACATCCCGACAGGTCGCGCGCACGGCCGCACGCGACCGTACCCCAGCGCGCCGATCCGGCGGTCGGGGCCGGGGACCGTCAGATTGGGGCGAGCTCAACCGGCGAGAAACGCGCGGTAGCGACGCATGGTCTGTGCCGCGGCGGCCGGCTCGGGATCAGGCCACCAGACGGTCGTCGGCGTCTCCTCGACAGTGACGACGTCGGGACGGCCGAGCCGCGCCGCTTCGGCGAGCCCATCCTTCAGCATGTCCTCGGGACCGGCGCAGATCAGCGCCGGGCGGGTCAACAGCGGCAACCGCGAGCGCGTGTCGTAGGAGAAGGCCGAGCGATAGGCGCCGTCATACGTCTCGCCGCTCTCGAGGATCCCGACCGCGTAAGTGTGCAGATCCTCCGCGCCGGGGACTCCGAGCCGGCGGGCCGCAGCGCGATCGACGCGGTACCATGGCCAGAACATGAACAGGTCGCGGCGCCAGTTCCACACCAGCGGCAGGTGCAGGCCCCACTTGTCCGGTCGGATCACCGGGAAGTAGTTGGCCAGCAGATCCTGCTGGAAATCCCTCGAGATGAATACCGGGCCTTCCATGACCATCCGGCCAACGCGGTCGGGAGCGATGATGGCGAGTTCGAGGGCGACCAGCGCACCGGTATGCGACCCCCAGACATCGACCTCCTCGATCCCGAGGGCATCGAGGAGTGCGATCATGTCGTCAGCAAGCGTCTCGATCGTCACCTTGCGCCGCGGCTTGTCCGACAGCCCGTTGCCCGGATAGTCGACGGCGAAGACGCTGCGACCGTCGGCAAGGCCGGAGATCACCGGCGCGAACTGGGCGCATGAACCACCGCCGGTCGGGATGACCAGCGTGGGACGGCCCTCTCCGCCAGCACGGCGCAGATGGATGCGGCCATTCGCGGTCTCGACATACTGGTGCCAGATGGATCGGTCGGCCATCGGCGTCGTGACAGGCGGTTCGCGCGTCGCATCCGGCAGCGTCAAGCCGGCAAGCGCCCGAGGCAGGTCGGCGGTCAGCGCTATGGCCTGCCCGGTCCGCGGCGCGGTCGCCCGCATCGCCCCGGCGCAGCATCGCCAGATCGCCGCGAAGCCTTGCGGTCTGACGGCGGCCGCGACGAAGGTCTCAGACAGCGCCGCAGCGTCCGGCAACGGCTCACCGACGGTTGCCGGCTGGCCACGATCTGCCGGGTCGAGCAGGTGTCGATCGCGCAGGAACGCCCACAGCGTACTCAGATGGGTGCCATCCTGGCGCGGGGCGAGCTCGCCGGGGTCGATATATCCGGCCGCCCAGGCGCAGCCGGTATCCACGCCTACCATGAGCAACGTTGCCGGAGCGGTGGCCAGCCGGTCGGCAACGAGCGCGGCCAGTGGACAGGCGAGATCGAACCCGACGAGCGCACAGGGCTCTCGATCGAGCCAGGCGAGCGCCTCGGCGACCGCCCAGGCCGCCTCGTCTGCACTGGCGAAGGAGATGCCCGAGGAACCGCCGACACCCGGCAGCTCGACAACGGTCACCCGCCAGCCGGGCATCAAGCCGGTCAGTTCGCGCGCCTTCAGCGACGCGGCGGCCGTCAGCCCGGCCAGCGCGACGAGGTTCGGACCGGCGCCCGCCTGCCAAAGCCGGATCTGCCCGCGCCCGGTCGTGACATAGTGCGGACGTGGCTCGGACATGGCATTTCCTTCACTGTCGCCGATCGTTCAGGCGCCGAGATAGGCCGCCTTCACCCGCGGGTCCTGCAGGAGGACGTCGGCGCTGTCCTCGATGACGATCCTGCCGGTCTCGAGCACATAGCCGCGATGCGCCAGACGCAACGCCAGATCGACGCGCTGCTCGACCAGCAGGATGGTGATCCCGGCCTCGTGCAGGTTGCGGATCGTGTCGGCAAGCAGATCGACCATGATCGGGGCCAGGCCGAGCGACGGCTCGTCGAGCATCAGGCAGCGCGGATTGGCCATCAGCCCGCGGGCGATCGCCAGCATCTGCTGCTGGCCGCCCGACAGCGTGCCGGCCTTCTGGTCGCGTCGCTCCTGCAGGATCGGGAACAGCTCATGCACCCAGTCGACCCGTTCGGCATGGCTGCGCCCGCCGACATGAGCACGAATGCCGCCGAGCTCGATGTGCTCGCGCACCGTCATGTCGGGAAACAGCAGACGCCCTTCCGGCACATGCACCACGCCGCGGGCGATGATCTCGTGTGGTTGGGCGGTGTCGATGCGCTCGCCCGCAAAGGTGATCGTCCCCGAGACCGGGCGCAGCAGGCCCGAGATGGTCTTTAGAGTGGTCGTCTTGCCTGCACCGTTGGAGCCGACCAGGGTGACCACCTCGCCGGCGCCGACCTTCATCGACAGGCCGTGAATGACCTCGCGCCGGCCGTAGCGGACAACAATGTCGTTCAACTCAAGCACCGACCGCCTCCCGTCCCAGATAGACCCGGATGACGTCCGGATTGTCGACGACCTCGCGCGGCGTGCCCTCGGCGATCTTGACGCCGTGGTCGATGACGACGACGCGGTCGCAGACGCCCATGACGACGCGCATGTGATGCTCGACCAGCAGGATCGACACTCCCTCGTCGCGGATGCGCCGGATCATGCCGACGAGGCGCTGCCCCTCCTCCGGGTTCATGCCGGCGGCCGGCTCGTCGAGCAGCAGCAGACGCGGCTCGGCGGCCAGCGCAATGGCGATCTCCAGCCGACGCTGCTCGCCGTAGGAGAGCGCGTCGGCAAGCACGTCGGCGCGCCGGTCGAGTTCGACGAAACGCAACGCCTTCATCGCCGACTCGCGCACTGCCTGCTCCTCGCGCCGCCACCTTGCAGTTCGGAAGAGCGCCGCAGGCCAGCCGGCCGTCCCGGTGCGATAGGTCGCGGCCCGGACATTGTCGAAGGCCGACAGCGACGGGAACAGACTGGTGATCTGGAAGGTGCGCGTCATGCCGAGCCGCGCCATCCGGTCTGCCCGCATGCCGGTGCAGTCGTTGCCGTCATAGATCACCGTGCCCGAGGTCGGAGGCATGGAGCCGGCGATGACGTTGAAGAACGTCGTCTTGCCGGCGCCGTTGGGGCCGATGACGCCGAGGATCTCGCCTCGCCGGACCGTCAGGCTGACGTCGGAGACCGCGGTCAGACCGCCGAAGGTCTTGGTGAGGCCGTTGACCTCGAGGATCGGACGCTCGCTCATCGGCCGACTCCCTCGCCCGGCGCGGCCGCGGTCGTTTCGGGGTCGCCGAACACCCGCCGCCAGAGGCTGACGATCCCGCCGGGCAGGAAGATCACCGACAGGGTGAGCAGCGCGGCGAAGATGACGAGACGCAGCGGCCCGACGGCGCGCAGGAGCTCGAGGAGACCGACATAGATGAGGGCGCCGATGATCGGCCCCGCGATCGTTCCCCTGCCGCCGACAATGACCATGATGATGAGCGCGGCCATGTAGTGGAGGCTCATCACGTCGGGCGTGATGACGGTCATGTAGTGTGCATAGACCGCACCGCCGACGCCGGCGACGGCGGTCGCCACGACGAAGCCGAGCAGCTTCATCCGGAACACGTCGACGCCCAGTGATGCCGCCAGCGGCGCATTCTCGCGCGTGGCGATGAAGGCCCTGCCGGTCCGGCTCGCCATCAGCGCGTGACACGCATAGGCGAAGGCGATGACGAAGGCCAGCGCCAGGTAATAGTACTCGCGGGCGCTGGTGAAGACGTACACGTCGCCGAACGCCAGTCTGGGAATGTTGGAGATGCCCATCGGACCGCGGGTCAGATCGACCCAGTAGTTGGTGATGGTGTGGATGATCGACCCGAAGCCAAGCGTCAGGATTGCGAATTGCGGTCCGACGATCCTCAGCGACACGTAGCCGATCACGAAGCCGAACAGTCCGGCGATCAGGCCCGCCAGAACCAGGCCGAGGACGCCCGGAACTCCGAGATCCATGCCCATGATCGCCGCCACGTAGGCGCCGATCCCGAAGAATGCCGCATGCCCGAAGCTGAGCTCGCCGATGTAGCCGACGATGATGTTGAGGCTGAGCGCCAGCAGCGAGAACAGCATCCAGAGCACCAGCAGATGGTGGTAATAGGTGTTGCCCGTTACCACCGGCAGGGCGATCGCCGCGGCGATCAGCGCGAAAGGAAGCAGGGTGCGTGGCACGGTCAGACCCTCCTGGCGTGGCCGAACAGGCCCTGCGGCCGCCACAGCAGGACGACGATGATGATCGCGTAGCCGATCGCCTGGGCGAAACCGAGCGAGATGTAGCCGCCGGCCAGCGACTCCACCACGCCGAGCGCCAGCCCCCCGATCAGGGCTCCGGGGATGCTGCCAAGCCCGCCGAGGATGACGACGATGAAGCCCTTGAGCACCGCCCAGCTGCCCACCGTCGGGAAGATCATCGAGGTCGGACCGACCAGCGCGCCTGCCAGCGCCGCCAAGCCGCAGGCAAGGATGAAGGTGACGGTGTAGACGTTGCGGATGTTGACGCCGGTCAGCGCGGCGCCCTCCGGATTCTGCGCGGTGGCGCGCATCATCCGGCCCATCGAGGTGTGGCGGATGAACAGGTAGAGCAGGACCAGCACGACCGCACCGACCGCGAAGATCAGGGCGCGCTGCTGGGTCATGACGACCTGCCCGATCTCGACGACCTCGTCGGCGAACGGACTTGGGATGTATTTCGGGTCGGCGCCGAAGATCAGTTCGCCGCCATTGGTCAGCAGCAGGGCAAGGCCGAGGCTCGACAGCAGGACGGTGAATTCGTGTTCGCGTCTGAGCGGCCAGAAGAACAGCCGGTTGGCAAGGATGCCGAGGACGGCCACGCCGATCGTCGCCACGATGGCGGCCGAGATGTAGTCCAGCCCGAGCAGCTGCGCGGCGAAAAAGGTGAAGAACGCGCCGAGCATGTAGAACTCGCCGTGCGCGAAGTTGATGATGTGCAGCACGCCGAACACGAGGGTCAGGCCGGTGGCGATCAGCACGTAGGTCATGCCATTCACCAGGCCGTTCGTGATCTGCTGCATCAGAACCACGTAGTCCATCACAGGTCCCTGTGCCGGTAAGAAGCGACCCGCGGCAGGCGCCGCGGGTCCTGGGAGTCGACGGGAGGCAGTCAGTTGCTGACGGAGGTGATCTTTCCGTCCTTCACCTGGACCAGATAGATGTTCTGCATGGCCTGGCCGATCTCGTCGAAGGTGATGGTGCCGAGCAGCGTATCCCAGGGATGCGCACGCAGGGCGGCGGCGATCTTGTCATAATCGCGCGGATCACCCGCTTCCTCCATGGCGCCGGCGATCAGTTCCACCGCCTGGGCTCCCAGCGAGCCGATGAACGACGGCTCGTTGGTAAACATCTTCTTGTACTGCTCGACCCATGCCTTGAGCTTGGGATTGTCGCTGTCGGGCGCGAACAGTGACACCGAGTACACGCCTTCCAGCGCCGGACCGGACAGTTCGACCAGCTTGGGGTTCATGTTTCCGGCCGATGCGATCGTCGTGCCCTTGTAGCCGATCTGGCGGATCTGCCGGTAGATCGTCGCCCCCTGGGCCGTGTTGATCGCCGACACGTAGATCGCGTCGGGATTGAGCGCCCGGAGCTTGGTCAGCGCGGTGGTGAAGTCGGTATCCTCCTTGTTGTAGAATTCATTGCCGAGCACCTCGATGCCGCATTCGCCCAGCAACCTGCGGTAGTTGTCCACCTCGAGGCGGCCGTAGTCGTCATTGATGGTGATGAAGGCGATCGTCTTCACCCCCATCTTGTCGCAGATGAACTTCGAGTAGGTGTCCGACATCATGTTCGATGTGGCATTCAGCCGGAACAGATACTTGTGACCTTCCTTGGTCGTGTTCGGATGCTGGGTGCTCGTCATGATGTTGAGGATCTTGTCGCGGGTCACCTCCTTCATGGTGAGCGCGACCGAGGAGAACCAACCGCCGACGATCACGTCGACATCGTCCTGCTCCATTGCCCGCTTGGCGGCGGAGACGCCCTCCTCCGGGTTGCCCTTGTCGTCGTACTTGACGAGCTCGAGCTTGCGGCCGCCGAGAATGCCGCCCTTGTCGTTGACGATGGCGACCATGGCTTCCATGCCCTCGACGGCAAGCTGACCATCGAATGCGCCGGGGCCGGACAGCGGGGCAATGGTGCCGATGCGGATCGGCTCCTGTGCGTCAGCGCCGGTGGCACCGATCGCGAGCGCCGCGACGGCAGCGGCGGCCAGTAGGTGTCTCAGTCTCATGGGTGTCCTCCCGTGTTGAAGCTTTGATCCTGCCAGTCCATCCCCGGGCTCAGCCGGCCCTGAGATATTTGAGCTGAAGTTCCTCGACCTCCTTGAAGCCGATGAACTCGATGAAGTCGTTGTGGTCGACGACGGGTCGCGGCAGCTCCTTGGAGCTGTGCTTCTCGGCCAGCACCTTCAGGTTCTCGCGGAGCGCGTGGGTGGCCGTCATCAGCGGCACCAGCGGGAAGGTGGCGATGCCGGCGATCTCCTCGATCTCCTTCGGCGATAGATCGCGCTCGAGCCAGCCGAGCACCTGCAGCGACAGCGGTACGCCGCAACCCTGGCGCATCGCGCGCAGCCCCTCGATGGACCGGAAGCACTTCGAGATCGGCTGGATGACATCGGCCCCTGCCTTCACGTAGGCCTTGCCGCGCTCGATCGCCTCGGCCTCGCTCACCACGTCGGTGCGGGCGATGATCAGCATGTTCGGATCGCGGCGGGCAGCAGCGGCCGCCTCGATCTTGGCGACGCCCTCTTCGAGCGGGATGACCTCGACGCCGGCGACGCAGATCGGGCAGCGCTTCGGCGCCACCTGATCCTCGAGGATCACCGCGGCGACACCGGCGGCCTCGAACTCGCGCACGGTGCGCATGACGTTGATGGCGTTGCCGTAGCCGGTGTCGATGTCGGCGATGACGGGGATCGACACCGCGTTGACGACATTGTGGGTGACGGCGAGGTTCTCCGACATCGTGTAGAGCTCGGCGTCCGGCTGGCCGAGATAGGAGGCCGAAATGCCGAAGCCCGAGGTCAACAGCGCGTCGAAACCGGCCTCCTCGATCAGCCTGGCCGAGAGGGCATCATAGGCGCCGGCCGCCCAGACGGTTTTCTGGGCGAGCACGCGGGACTTGAAATCAGCGGATCTTGCCATCGGTCGTGGTCTCCTGGGGCGGGTCAGTTCGCCGGATACTGCTTGAGGTAGGGAACCAGGCCGCCGGCCTCGAGCATCAGCCGGTCGGCCTTGGCCAACGGCTCGAAGGGCAGTTCACGGCCCCGCGTGAGGTTGCGGACGACGCCGGCATCCCAGTCGACCTCGACCTCATCCCAGCGGCTGACCAGTGCGCGGATGCCGGGACAGCTGCACTGCGGAAAACCCATCGAGATCTCGCCGCGCCAGTAGCCGGGTGAGAAGGATTCGGCGATTACCCCGGCAATGCCGAGATGGCGCAGCGCCCGCATCGGCGGATAGTGCGGATGTCCGTAGCCGAAGTTGTGGCCGCCAACGATCACGTCGCCGGGCTTCACCACCTTCGCGAAGTCGGGATCGTAAGACCGCATCGCCAGAGCGGCGAGTTCCTCGACGTCCTGGATCTTGATGTTCTTGACCCCGACGATCTGATCGACGTCGAAGTCGTCCTCCTCGAAGATGAAGGCAACCCTGCCCCTTAGATTCTCGAGCGGCATCGCCGGCCTCACAGATACTTGCGGGGATCGGCGATCCGCCCCTCGATCGCCGAGGCGGCGACGGCGGCGGCGTTGCACAGATAGATTTCGGAGTCCGGGCTGCCCATGCGGCCCTTGACGTTCAGCGTGCCGGTCGACACGGCACGCTGGTTGTCGGTCATTGTCGCAATGCGACCGAAGCAGTAGTCGCAGCTGGGGGAAGATACGAAGCCGCCGGCCTCGACGATGGTCGACACATAGCCCCTGCGCGCCGCCTCCGCCATGATCTCCTGGCTGGTCGGGATGACATGCAGCATGAAGCCGGTCGCGACCTGCCGGCCCGCGAGGATGCGGGCAGCGATCTCGATGTCCTCGAGGCGGCCCGATGCGCAGGAGCCGAGATAGCCGGCCTGCACCTCCAGGCCCACATAATCGGACAGGTTGCGGGTATTGGCGGGCGTCGGCGGGATGACAACGATGGGCTCGAGCCCCGACAGGTCGATGTCATGCACCGCCGCATACTCGGCATCCGCGTCGCTGAACACAGGGTCGAGCTGCTTGCGAGCGCGCGGCAGGGCGTAGGCAAGACGCTTCTCGTCCGGGTTCACGATGGCGGTGATCGCGCCGGTGAACATCGCGAGGCATGTGATCGACTGAATACCCTCGGTTGTCAGCGTGTCGATACCGGGGCCGCCGAGTTCGAGCACCTGGAAGCGGCACGAGGCGGGACCCAGCACACGCACCATGTGGTGGAACACGTCGCGGGCCATGACGCCGGGCTGCAATTCGCCGTGCAGGTTGACGCGCACCGTCTGCGGCACGCGGATCGACACCTTCTCGCGGACGAAGGCCTCCAGCACGTTGCGGCGCATGCCGATCGCCAGCGTGCCGAAGGTGCCGAGCTGGCTGATGTGACCGTCGAAATGGACGACGAAGGCGCCCGGCGTCGCATAGCCGACCTCGGCGGCGACCTGGTGGCCAATGCCCTTGCGCTCGTAAAGTGGAACCCCGTTCTCGGCGCACCACTTGCGGGTGCCGATGTGCAGCTCCTCCTCCTTCGGGGTCGCCGCCGGCACCATGTGGTCGATGAAGATCGCGTAGCGCTCGGGTTCGGCCACCTTGTCGATGCCGAACTCCTCCTTCATCTGCCTGAAATAGACATCGGTATAGCCGGGGAAATCGTAGGCGAGGACGAAGTCCGGCTTCGCCATGATCTCGTCGCCGGCCCTGACCGACGGCAGGCCCGCGGCACGCGCGAGGATCTTCTCGGTGATCGTGTAGCCCATCCTCTCCTCCTCCGGCGGCGTTCGCCGCAAACGCCCGCCGGTCTTCTCAGTGGCGAACCGCGAGCCCGAGCGCGCCCGGATTCATCAGACCCTTCGGATCGACCGCCTGCTTCACCCCCTCGAGCAATGCCCAGGTCTCGGGGGCGAGCACCGACCGGAAGGGATAGTCGCGGGCAACCTGCCAGTTGACGCCACCGAGGCTGGCATAGAGGTGTTGCGTGGCGGCCCTCAGTTCGGCGACGGCCTGGCGCGCCTCGACATTGGCCGGCCGGCTGCGCCACGGCTTCACCACATCCTCGCCGAGGCTCTTCGCGTGCAGCGGCGTGATCTCGTCGAGCCAGTAGTACGCCGGTTCCAGGAAGAACTCGGTGCCGACCGTCATCGTCATCACCGAATAGACGATGCCGTGCTTCTCCATGAATTCGCGCCGGGCAGCGTAGAAGGCATCGTTTGCCTCGACGACCCGCTTCCAGTCGCCGAGCGGGAACACGGCGTGAATCGGAACCCAGCGCTCGCCGTCGCGACCGAGCATGCCGCGCACCGGGCTGAACGGCTTGGCCCGCATCACCTTGGGCACGGTGTTCTCGATCTCGACGCCATATTTGCCGGCGATCGTCCGGCACCGGTCCATCGACGTCTTGAGTTCGGCCGCATTGCGCGCTTCGACGACGAGATGCAGCGTGAATTCGTGCGCCTGCAGGAAACTCGCACCGCCGGCCGCGACGGTGGCGGCGTCCTTGAGACCGCCGAGCAGCGTCTTGCCAGCCCTGGCAACATTACCGAGCGTCCTGAGGCCGTCGGAGATGCGGTTGACACTTGCAGAATGCGAGGCCTTCGTGCGGTCGATGCCGAAACCTTCCGACACAAGCCTTTCGCGCGCCATCTCGACCTGGGCGGCGGCAATGTCGGTCATGCTCCTGAAACCGAACGACAGGTAGCCGGTCTCGGCGGGCCTGGGCCACAGCCTCAGCGTCGCGGCGACCTTGAAGCCCATGGCACCGTTGTCGCCGAGGAACAGGCCGGTCAGATCGGGGCCGCCCTCGCGGGTGAAGGGCTTGGCCCCCTTTCGCCCGCCGGAGCCGGTGGTCACGACGCTGCCGTCGGCGAGCACCACCGTGACCCCGAGCACCGATTCCGCGACGGTACCGTTCAACGCGGAGCCGAAGAAGGCACTGTTCTGCGAGAGCGCGCCGCCGACCGTGGCGTTCACGCCCGACAGCGGCCCCCAGTACCCGGTCCTCAGCCCCGTACCCTCGAGCGCTTCGTTGACCTTCGCCCAGGTACAGCCGGCCTCGACCGACACGTACATGTCGGCGGCATTGACCTCGATCACCCGGTCGAGCCTGCGCGAGTCCATGACGATCGCCTCGGCGACCGACGGAAGGTAGCCCTTGGTATAGGACATGCCACCACCGCGCGGCACCACCGCCACGCCGCCGCCGGTCGCGATCCTGACGGCAGAGGCCGCCGCCTCGCGGGTCTCGGGCATGACGATCGCCAGTGGCCGGATGCCTGGCTGCCAGAATATGTCGTTGGCGTAGTAGTCGCGGCTCGCCGAGTCCGCCAACACGCTGTCGCCGAGTTCGGCGATCAGGGCTTCGACGACGGGATGGGTGCTGGCGAGGCGTTCGGGGGATGCGCTCATCGTCGGGGCGGTCTCTACTCAGCTCGGAGGAACGGGCTCGAAGCGGTAGCCGCCGTCCTCGCGGCGCTTCACGCGACCGGCGTGCGGTCGGTCGAAATGCGCCGGGAAGATCAGCGCCTCTGCCTCGGCACAGGCGTCGAGGATGCGCCTGCGGGTGACGGGCGCGAGCGTGTTGTCCTCGCACAGGAAGCAGTTGAGATCCGGCTTGAAGACCTGCATGGCGCGGTGCATCGTGTCGGCGGTAAAGACGCCCACCTCACCGCCCGACTCCACGCGCATGATCAGCTGCCCGCTCGTATGGCCCGGCGCAGCGTGGAAGGTAATCCCGGGCCGCAGCTCGTCGCCGTCGCCGATCCAGTCGACCAAGCCGGCCTCGACGACCGGCACCACGCTGTCCTCGACGACGGGGATACCCTCTGGCTGCGCTGTCGCGGTCGGGCCGCCCGGCTGCCAGTTGCGGTACTCCTCGGCGCCGAACACATAGCGCGCCCGGGGAAAGGTCGGCACCCAGCGTCCGTCCTCGAGCCGGGTGTTCCAGCCGGAATGATCGACATGCATGTGGGTGTTGACGACGAGCGTCACGTCGTCGGGCCGGACACCCTTCTCCGCCAGGCGACCGAGATAGTCGGTGGCGAGCATGTGGAAGCGGGCATATTTCGGATCAGTACGGACCTTGTGATTGCCCGACGCGGTGTCGACCAGGATCACCTCGCCGCCGGCTCGCACAAGCCAGGTATGGATGCTCGCGAACGTGTTGCCGGTCGCCGGATCGATCCTGTCGATCCCCTTAAGCTCGGGAAATTCCTCGAAGATCGACGGGTCGTAGGCGGGGAACTGCATCGACGGCGGGAAGCCCGGCGAGGAGAACTCCTCGACCCGCTCCACAACGACATCGCCGATGCGCCACGCGCCCACCCGAACGTCTCCCCGACCATGCTGCGTCTTGTTGCAGCTAACTAAACAAGCGTTCCGAAGCGTGTCAATCTATAAAATGCATTTCATGTAATGAAATACCCTGCTATCTTGCTGCTTGCACCTGCGGCCGGGCATCTGCCTATCTTTGATCGAAGGGACACGCGGCGGGCAGAGATTCGCAGGGCCGAAGCATCGGGAATGGCGCGGTCGACAACCACAGATCTGTCGAGCATGAACGTCCGCGCTGTCGTGCGGGCGACGGACATCCTGCAATCGTTTGCCGAGCGCCCGTTGCAGTCGCTCGCCGAAGTGGCCGGGGCAACCGGCCTCGACAAGGGCACGACACGTCGCCTGCTGGTCACGCTGATGAACCAGGGGTTCGTCGCGCAGGATCCGGTCACCCAGCGCTATGGCCTCGGCCGCGTCATCCGTACACTGGCGGCGAGCGTCGTCGAGGATTTCGACCTGCGCTCGGTCGCAGTGCCGATCCTCGCCGACATCGCCGCGGACCTGCATGTCACGACGTTCCTGTCGGTCTATCGGGACAGGTCGGCCCTGTGCCTCGAACGGCTGCACGACATGAAGGGCATGGAGGTGCGCTGGTGGGCCGTCGGCGGCACGCTGCCGATCAACTGCGGCGGCGCGCCGAAATTGCTGCTCGCCTATCAGTCCGAGGAGGAGATCGAGGCAATGCTGGCCGGACCGCTCGAAAAGATGACGCCGGCCAGCATCACCGATCCGGCCATCCTGCGCGCCGAGTTGGCGGCGATCCGGGCGCGCGGCTGGGTGTTCGCCGTCGATGACGTTGCGCTCGGCCTCGCCGCGCTGGCCGTGCCTGTCCTTGACGCGGCCGGCAGGCTGATCTGCGCGCTCAGCATGGGCGGGCTCACGCCGCAGATGTCGCGCGACGGCGAGCCGGTCCACCTGCCCCGAATGCTGGAGGCCGCCCGCCTCGTCGCCGCCCGTCTCGCCGAGGCGCCCCGAGCCTGACGTCGCAACCGTTGCCAGCATGCGACAACCGGCGGTACCCTCCGGTCGGGAGGAGCTGCCGCGCACCGGATCGCGGCATCCATACGCAATGTTCGAGAATCACGATCCCTGGCTGGTCGCGCTGTCGATCGCCGTCGCCATTCTCGGCGGCTATACGGGCTTCGGGCTCGCGGCGCGTGTGCGCGGCACGCCCGGCGTGCAGCGGCGTGCCTTGCTGGCAGCCGGCGCCTGGTTCCTCGCCGTCGGCATCTGGACCATGCATTTCGTCGGGATGCTGGCTGCTCCGACCCCGCCGGATGCGGCCTATCTGGTGTTGCCGACCCTTGTGTCCTTCCTGATCTGCGCGCTCGTGGTCGGCATTTCGCTGTATTTCGTCAGCATCGGTCCGCCGACGATCCGACGCCGGGCCTTCGCGGCCCTGTTCATGGGTCTCGGCATCATCAGCATGCACTATGTCGGCATCCATGGCGTGACCGGCAGTTTCGAGATCCACCATCGTCCCGCCCTCATTGCACTTGCGGCGATCATCGCGATCACCGCCGCCTTCGGTGGCCTGTCCATCTATGTGCAGCGCCAAGACGGCCTCAGGCTCGCCGCCAGCGCCACAGCCTTCGGCATCGCGGTTTCGGGAATGCACTACACGGCCATGGCCGGCATGATCTACGTGCCGAGCAGGACACCGCACCATGCGATGACGGGGCTTGCAATCGACTCCCAGGTATTGGCAGTCCTGGTTGCCATCCTGTGCTTCATCGTCACGGCGGGATGGCTGTTGTTCCTCGTGCCGGAACCACGACGGGGCGTTGTTGCCGCCCCCGAACCGCCGCCGCCGGCCGATCCGCTCCCCGGCATGCTTGCGGAATTCGCGACGCGGGAGTCCGTCTCGGCCCATGACGGCTTCCACCGCCCCCTTGCGCCGGGAGCCCTGCCGCTGCGGGGTGCCGGGCAGCCGAGGCCTTCCTATGTCCGCCGCGTTCCCGTGGAAGGACTGGACGGCATCCAGTTCGTCGATGTCGCCGACATCCGCTCGATCCAGGCAGACGGCCACTACACCCTGGTCTTTGACGGCGAACGCGAGCGGATGAGTCCCTGGTCGATATCGGAAATGGAAGCCCGGCTCGATCCCGGGACCTTCCTGCGCATTCACCGCAGCCACATCGTCTCGATCGAGCATGTGGCCGCCGTTCACCGCGAAGGCGACGGCGCCATCGTCGATATCAAGGCGGACACGACCAAGCGGGTACCCGTGGCCCGCGCGCGCGTCGCCGAACTCCGGGCCCGGCTCGGCATTCCCCGACGCACCGCGCGCATCGCGTGAGCCAATAGGTCAGCAAGCCTGTCGCACTTCGTGCAGCGAACGACGCCGTTCGTGAAAATCCGCACGGCTCGTGCATCCCGCGCCGGCTGCCCGTTGCCCTGTCCGGTCGCCGGATCATCCTCACTGCCAAGGTCGCGCCTGACGCGGCCGCATGGAGGAGGAAACGATGATACCCGGACAGTTCGGCTATCACCGGCCGGATGCGGTGGAGGCCGCCGTGCGGCTTCTCGCCGATCTCGGAGAGGACGCCCGCGCGATCGCCGGCGGCCACAGTCTGATCCCGATGATGAAGTTGCGGCTTGCCGAGCCCGAGCATCTGGTCGACCTCGGCGGCATCGCCCAGCTGCGCGGCATCCGCCGCGATGGCAACGTCATCGTCATCGGCGCGATGACCACCCAGCACGACGTCATCGCTTCCGATCTTCTCGCCGACACCGTGCCGATCCTGCGCGAGACGGCGCTGATGATCGCCGACCCGCAGGTGCGCTACTGCGGCACCATCGGCGGCAACGTCGCCAATGGCGATCCCGGCAACGACATGCCCGCCGTGATGATGACGCTGGGGGCGAGCTACACGCTGACCGGTCCGGACGGCGTGCGGACGGTGGCGGCACGGGACTTCTATCAGGGAGCCTACTTCACCGCTCTGGAGCCCGGCGAGATTGTGACCGCGATCTCGATCCCGGTTCCGCCGGACGGCCATGGCTCGGCCTACGAGAAGCTGAAGCGCAAGGTCGGAGATTATGCCACGGCGGCGGCCGCAGTGGTGCTGACGATGCAGGGCGGCACGGTTGCGACCTGTGCCATCGGTCTGACCAATCTCGCCGAGACGCCGCTGCTCGCGGAGGAGGCGGCGGCCATCGTCATCGGCTCGCGGCTCGACAAGGCGACGCTGGCGAAGGCCGCCGATGCCGCGCGGGCGATCATGGAACCCGCTTCCGATGCGCGGGGGCCGGCCGAGTATCGCATCCATGTCGGCGGCATCATGGTCGTGCGCGCCCTCGAGCGGGCCGCCGCCGCGGCGAAATGACAGGAGCCCCCACATGTCCAAGGTTCACGTGAAGATGACGGTGAACGGCGAGGCGGTCGAAGCCCTCGTCGAGCCGCGCACCCTGCTGATCCACTTCCTGCGCGAGCACCTGTCCCTTACCGGCGCCCATATCGGCTGCGAGACCAGTCACTGCGGCGCCTGCACGGTCGATCTCGACGGCCGTTCGGTGAAATCCTGCACCATGTTCGCCGTTCAGGCGCAGGGCTCCGAGATCCGCACCATCGAAGGCATGGCCAATCCGGACGGCACGCTGTCGGCACTGCAGGAAGGCTTCCGCATGATGCACGGCCTGCAATGCGGTTTCTGCACGCCGGGGATGATCATGCGTGCGCACCGGCTGCTGCAGGAGAACCCCTCGCCGAGCGAAGCCGAGATCCGCGCCGGAATTGCCGGCAATCTCTGCCGCTGCACCGGCTACCAGAACATCGTCAAGGCGATCCAGTACGCTGCCGCCAAGGCAAATGGCGTCGAATTGGTGGAGGCCGCGGAATGAACGACATGACCCCGACGCGCGAACAGCGCGAGGCCCGTCTCGAAGGCATGGGATGCCGGCGCAAGCGGGTCGAGGACATCCGCTTCACTCAGGGCAAGGGCAACTATGTCGACGACATCAAGCTCGCGGGCATGCTGCACGGCGATTTCGTCCGCTCGCCCCACGCCCATGCCCGCATCATCCGGATCGACACCTCTGAGGCGCTCAAGGTACCCGGTGTCGTCGCGGTCCTGACGGCGGAGGATCTGAAGCCCGTCAACCTCGCCTGGATGCCGACGCTGGCCGGCGACGTCCAGATGGTGCTGGCCGACGGCAAGGTGCTGTTCCAGGGCCAGGAGGTCGCCTTCGTGCTGGCGACCGACCGCTATGCGGCGGCCGATGGCGTCGAGAAGGTCGTGGTCGAGTACGAGGAGCTTCCCGTCCTCGTCGATCCGTTCCGGGCCATGGACGCAGACGCGCCGGTATTGCGCGAGGACATCAAGGACAAGACCGAGGGTGCGCACGGCCCCCGCAAGCATCCGAACCACATCTTCGAGTGGACCGTCGGCGACAGATCGGCGACCGACGAGGCGTTCAACCGCGCCGAGGTGACGATCAAGGAGATGATCTCCTACCATCGCACCCATCCCTCGCCGCTCGAGACCTGCCAGGCGGTATGCTCGTTCGACAAGGTCAAGGGCGAACTGACCATCTGGGGCACGTTCCAGGCCCCGCACGTGATCCGCACCGTGGTGGCGCTGATCGCCAACCTGCCGGAGCAGAAGATCCACGTCATCGCCCCGGACATCGGCGGCGGCTTCGGCAACAAGGTCGGCGCCTATCCGGGCTACGTCTGCGCGGCAGTGGCATCGATCGTCATCGGCAAGCCGGTGAAGTGGGTCGAGGACCGGATCGAGAACCTGACCGCAACATCGTTCGCCCGCGACTACCACATGACGACCGAGATCGCCGCGACGAAGGAAGGCAAGGTGACTGGCCTGCGCGTCCACGTGCTCGCCGATCACGGCGCGTTCGACGCCTGCGCCGATCCGTCGAAGTGGCCGGCTGGCTTCTTCAACATCGTCACCGGATCCTATGATTTCCCCACGGCGCACGTCACCGTCGACGGGATCTATACCAACAAGGCTCCCGGCGGTGTCGCCTACCGGTGCTCGTTCCGGGTCACGGAGGCGGCCTATTGCATCGAGCGGGCGATGGACATCCTCGCCCAGAAGCTCGGCATGGATCCTGTGGAACTGAGGCTGAAGAACTTCATCCGGGCCGAACAGTTTCCCTATCACTCCGCGCTCGGCTGGGAATACGACTCCGGCGACTACCACACCGCGATGCGCAAGGCGATGGAGGCGGTGGACTATGCGGGTCTGCGCCGCGAGCAGGCCGAAAGGCGCGAGGCGTTCAAGCGCGGAGAGACTCGCGAGATCATGGGCATCGGCGTATCGTTCTTCACCGAGATCGTCGGCGCCGGCCCGTCGAAGAACTGCGACATCCTCGGCATAGCGATGTTCGATTCCTGCGAGATCCGCATCCATCCGACCGGAGCGGTGCTCGCGCGGATGGGCACCAAGAGCCAGGGCCAGGGTCACGAGACGACCTGGGCGCAGATCATCGCGACCGAGATCGGCATTCCCGCCGACAACATCATGGTGGAGGAGGGCAACACCGACACGGCGCCTTACGGTCTCGGCACCTATGGCTCACGTTCGACACCGGTCGCAGGCGCGGCGATCGCGCTTGCCGCCCGGAAGATCCGCGCCAAGGCGCAGATGATCGCGGCCCATCTGCTCGAGGTACACGAAGACGACCTCGAATGGGACATCGACGGTTTCCGGGTCAAGGGTCTGCCGGAGAAGTTCAAGTCGATGAAGGAGATAGCCTGGGCGGCCTACAATTCGGTGCCGCCGGGCATGGAGCCGGGGCTGGAGGCGGTCAGCTACTACGACCCGCCGAACATGACCTATCCGTTCGGCGCCTACATCTGCGTGATGGACATCAACGTCGATACCGGCGAGTACAAGGTCAGGCGCTTCTACGCGCTCGACGACTGCGGCACGCGCATCAACCCGATGATCATCGAGGGTCAGGTGCACGGTGGGCTGACCGAAGCCTTCGCCATCGCGATGGGCCAGGAGATCCGCTACGACGAGATCGGCAATGTGGTGACCGGCTCGTTCATGGACTTCTTCCTGCCGACCGCGGTCGAAACCCCGCACTGGGAGACCGACCACACGGTCACCCCCTCCCCACATCATCCGATCGGCGCCAAGGGCGTTGGCGAGAGCCCGAATGTCGGCGGTGTGCCGGCCTTCTCGAATGCCGTCAACGACGCCTTCGCGTTCCTCGGCTCGACGCACATCCAGATGCCGCACGACTTCTGGCGAAACTGGGCGGCGGCGAAGCGGCTCGGCCTGCACGGGTGATGAGGACGCTCGAGGTGTCGCTCAACGGCTCCTCACCCGGCCCGCGCCCGGGGCGCGGGCCCTCCCACCCCGCGAGGGGAACGAGGGGGAACTCTCGCCCGCGCAACACCCGCATGGCGACCCGCCATCAGTTCGGGCGATGCCAGGGGGCGGAGGGTTTCGCGCACTGCCTCTCCGCTCGGGTGCGAGGCTCGGCCCGCCGCGAGGCGCCTAGGAACCGTCCGCTTCGCCATTCCGGAGCCGACCGATGACGGCGCGTCGCGACCACATCGCGCGACGCCTCGCCGACGCCGGCTACATCGCCGACGACGAACTCGCCATGGCGCTCGCCCTGATGGAGATGCTGAAGCGGCCGCTGCTCATCGAGGGCGAGGCCGGCGTCGGCAAGACCGAGGTCGCCAAGGCGCTCGCCGCGATCCACGCAACGAAGCTGATCCGGCTGCAGTGCTACGAGGGGCTCGACCAATCGGCGGCGCTCTACGAGTGGAACTACCAGCGCCAGCTGCTGGCCATCCAGGCGCGGCAGGGGACGGCAGCGCAGGAGATCGAGGCGGCGATCTTCTCGGAGGATTACCTGCTGGAGCGGCCATTGCTGGCGGCGATCCGTCAGACCGAGCCGGCGGTACTGCTGATCGACGAGATTGATCGGGCCGACGAGGAGTTCGAGGCATTCCTGCTGGAGCTCCTGTCGGATTTTCAGGTCTCGATCCCGGAACTCGGCACCGTTCAGGCGACGACCATCCCGATGGTGGTTCTAACCTCGAACGGCACGCGCGAACTCTCAGACGCGCTGCGGCGGCGCTGCCTCTACCACTATCTCGACTACCCGGATGTCGACCGCGAGGCGCGCATCATCCTCGCCCGGCTGCCCGACGCCGGCGCCGGGCTGGCCCTGCAGGTGGCGAACATGGTTGCCATGATCCGCCGGGAGGACTTGACGAAAGTACCCGGCGTCGCCGAGACGCTCGATTGGGCAGCCGCCTTGATCGGGCTCGATGTAACCAACCTGCATGACGATCCGGCGACGGTTCATGCAACGCTGGCCTGCCTGCTCAAGACGCATGAAGACCGTGCACGCTTTGCCCCGGAGCGCACCGCCCGTCTGTTGGGGAAGGTCGCATGAGCTGCTGCGGTTCGCCACCTGCACCCGAGGACCTCGCCGAGGTGTCGGCGATGCTCGGCAGCCGGCTCGCCGGCTTCCTGCGGACGCTGCGCGACAATGCCTTTGCGGTCGGGCTCGCCGAAGGCCGCGATGCGGCCACCCTGCTTCAGAGCGACATCGCCCGTCGGCCGGGCCGGTTGCGCTCGGCCTTCAAGCATCTGTTCTGCGCCCGCCGCGAAGACTGGACAGCCTTTGACGCGATCTTCGACGCCTACTGGCTCAATCGACGGGTGAAACGGGTGGCGAGGGTTGCCGGCAGCGCCCCCGGCCTCGCCAGCCCGTCGCTGCAGACGCTAATCGACAGGTCCGGCCGCGCGGCGGCGGGTGTGGCGGAGGCGGTTTCGACCGATGGCAGCCCTCCCGGCGACAGCGATGCCGGACCGGCCGGCAGGATGGAGGGCGCCTCGCGAGCCGAAAGCCTCGAGACCACCGACTTCCGCAAGCTCGCCGACCCCGATGCAATCGCCGAGGCGCACGCGATCGCCGGCCGGCTCGCCGCGCGGATGCGGGCCAGGCTCACTCGGCGCGAGCGCATCCGGCGGTGCGGCCGCCATCTCGATCTGCGCCGCACCATCCACCGGAACATCTCGCATGGCGGCGTGCCGGTATCGCTCGCCATGCGCCGCCGCAAGCCGAAGCCACTCCGACTGGTTATCCTGCTCGACGCGTCCGGCTCGATGAGCCCGTATACGAGCGTCTTCGTGCGCTTCGTCCACGGCGTACTGGATGAATTCCGCGAGGCGGAGGCCTTCCTGTTCCATACCCGGCTTGTCCATGTCTCGGCGGCAATGCACGAACGCGATCCGGCCCGCGCGCTCGACCGGCTGTCGATGATGGCAGCCGGCGTCGGCGGCGGCACCCGCATCGGCGAAAGCCTCGCCACCTTCAACACGCACCATGCCGCCCGCGTCATCCATTCCCGCACCTGCGTGATGATCGTCTCCGACGGCTACGAGACCGGCGATGCCGGCCGGCTCGGCATGGAGATGCGCCGACTGGCGCGCCGCTGCCGGCGGATCGTCTGGCTGAACCCGATGATCGGCTGGACGGACTATGCGCCGGAGGCGGCAGGCATGCAGGCGGCGCTGCCGCATGTCGATCTGTTCGCGCCGGCACACGACCTGAAGAGCCTTGCTGCCCTCGAACCCTACCTGGCGCGACTGTAGAGGATGCCGGCAATGGTCGACGTGGCAACCGGCGCAACGGACATCCTGGAAACTGCGGCGCGGCTGAAGGCCGAGGGACGGCCCTTCGCGCTGGCGACGGTCGTGCGCACGGTGGCGGCGACGGCGGCGAAGGCCGGCGCCAAGGCAGTGATCGACGAGACTGGCAGGATCACCGGCGGCTGGATCGGCGGTGGCTGCGCGCGTGGCGCCGTGCTGAAGGCCGCCCGCGAAGCGCTCGCCGACGGGGCGCCCCGGCTGATCTCGGTGCAGCCCGAGGATCTGCTGGCCGCGCACGGCGTGAAACCCGGCGAAACCCGCGAGGGAGTCGCCTATGCGCGCTCGATGTGCCCGAGCCGCGGCACGATGGACATCTTCATCGAACCCGTGCTGCCGCGCCCGCTGCTGTCGGTGATGGGATCGAGCCCCGTGGCAGTGGCCCTGGCCGAACTGGCCAGCCGCTTCGGTTACGAAGTCGCCGTCTGCGCACCGGCGGAGGATCAGGCGGCCTTCACCGCCGCCGAGCGGCGGATTGAGACCTATGCGCTTTCCTCCCGGCCTGGAACGCGGCACTTCGTCGTGGTCGCCACCCAGGGGCGCGGCGACGAGGCGGCGCTGAAGGCGGCGCTGTCGGCCGATGCCGACTACCGCGCCTTCGTCGGAAGCCGCGCGAAGATGGCGACGCTGCGCGAGCGGCTCGTCGCCCAGGGCATCGCGGCCGCGCTGATCGATACGGTGCACGCCCCGGCCGGCCTCGACATCGGCGCGATCACCCCGCAGGAGATCGCCCTGTCGATCCTTGCCGAGATTACCCTCAACCGCCGTCGCGGCCAGCGCGGCGGTCCCGCTCAGACCTAGACTTTCTCAGGAGACGTGCCAATGGAGATGACCGGCGAGGAACGGATCGCAGCCCCCGTGGAGACGGTGTGGCGTGCGCTCAATGATCCGGAGGTGCTCAAGGCGGCGATCCCGGGCTGCGAGACGCTCGAGAAGACGTCGGACACCAGCATGACCGCAACCGTGGTGCTGAAGATCGGGCCGGTGAAGGCGCGCTTCAACGGCTCGGTCGAACTGTCGAACCTCAACCCGCCGCACTCCTACACCATCACCGGTGAGGGAAAGGGCGGCGTTGCCGGCTTCGCCAAGGGCGGCGCTGACGTCACCCTCACCCCCGATGGTGAAAACGCCACGATCCTCGCCTACACGGTCAAGGCCGATGTGGGCGGCAAGATCGCTCAGCTCGGTGCGCGACTGATCGACTCCACGGCGAAGAAGCTCGCCCGCGAGTTCTTCTCCAGGCTCGGCACGCTGATTGCCGCCCCGAGCGAAGCGTGAGCCGGCCGGCGCCGCAGCGCGAGCGGACGCCGGTCAGGTCACCGCATCCGGAAAGGCATCCGTCGACGGCAAATAGGGCTTGATGTCGAGCAGCGGGGTGCCGTCGATGCAGTCTATGGCGTCGATCTCCAGGAGCCCCGCGCCGATGTCGAGCGACAGAAGGCGGACGATCCCCATGCCGATCGGGTTGGGACGCACGGGCGAGCGCAGGGCGAATACGCCGCGCGGCGCGTCGGCATGACGCGGCGTCTGGATCACGAGGTCGCGGCGGGAGCGGTCGAGCCAGTACAGCAGCACCAGATGGCTGAAGCGGCCGATTCCGTCGAGACCCGGCCGGAACGGCGGATCGATCTCGACACGTCCCCGTTCACCAAGCTCGCGGGCCTGCCGGAGATTTCGCGGTGCGGAGTCGCGATCCGGCCAGGCAGAGCGAATCCGGCCGATGAAGACCACGCGTTCGCCCGCCGCGGCCTCGATCGTGCCGGCCGCAACGGCGATTTCCCCCGGTCTCGTGTCCTCGGAAGCCCCCACCCGTCGTTCTCCCCGTCACCTGCCGCCGCGCCGCTCGGCCTAGCAGCCTGATCCTCGTCCGGCAATGCCCTGCGCAGGTTTGCGACATCGTGACCCGCACGCGCCGCGGCTGGCGTTGCTGAAGGAGCTGCCGCGCGGCGCAAGACCGCTCGGGCGGCCAACGGTCCAAGACGGTGCCGCCCCGAGCCCCACATCATGCGACACTTAGCTGCCTGTCGAAGTTCATGCTTGCCTGACCGACCGAAATCGAGATAGTTAGCATTATGGCTAAGCATGATCACGACCTATCGCTGCTGTTCCACGCGCTGGCCGATCCGACCCGCCGGTCGATCCTCGCCCGGCTCGGGCAAGGGCCTGCCCGGGTGACGGATCTTGCCGGCCCGACGGGCCTCAGCCTGCCAACGGTGATGCGGCACCTCTCCGTGCTGGAACAGGCGGGGCTGATCCGCAGCGCGAAGGACGGCCGGGTGCGCACCTGCGCCGTCGTGCCCGAGGCGCTGCAACCGGTGCGCACCTGGCTCGACGAGCAACGGGCCATCTGGGAAGCGCGTCTCGACCGTCTCGACGCGTTCGTGATGACAGTGATGAAGGACCCCGGACATGACGATTGATCCGGCGATCAGCGGCGCCCCCTCCGCTGCCGATGACGGCGCAGGATGCCGCTTCGCCACGCTGACCTTCACGCGCGACATCGCCGCACCGGCGGCGACGCTGTGGCATGCGTGGACCGACCCCGCCGCACGGGCGATCTGGGCGGCGCCGTCGCCGGCGGTCATCGTCGATATCGTGGAGGCCGACACCCGGGCAGGTGGCCGCGAGATCTCGCTGTGCAAGGTCGAGGGAGCGCCCGACATCCGCTGCGAATGCGGCTGGCTTGCACTGCAGCCGCCGGAGCGCAGCGTGAACTACGAGGTGATCGCCTCGGCTGACGTCACGCGGTCGGCGGCGCTGGTGACTGCGGACATCGCCGGAAGCGGCGCGCGCAGCCGGCTGGTTGTCACCGTGCAGCTCGCCGCGTTCACCGCCGACATTGAGTCAGGCTACCGGCAGGGCTTCGGCGCCGGGCTCGACAATCTCGCCGAGACGGCCGCGCGCACCATGGTGCTCGAACGGGTGATACGGGCGCCGCGACCGGCCGTCTGGGGCGCTTGGATGAACCCCGAGACGCTGCCGCAGTGGTGGGGCCCCGACGGTTTCTCCTGCCGCACCAGGCGGATCGATCTGCGCGCCGGCGGCGAATGGGTGTTCGACATGATCGCGCCGGACGGCACGGTGTTCCCGAACCACCATCGCTATCAGGAGGTGCAGCCCGAACGGCGGATCGGCTATGAGCTGCTGTGGGGCGAGGACGGGCCGAAGCACGCCGACGCCTGGGCCGCGTTCGAGGATCTCGGCGGGGCGACGAAAGTGACCCTGGGGATGATCTTCAGCACAGCCGCCGCGTTCGAGGATGCAAAGGGTTTCGGCGCGATCGAACTGGGGCATCAGACCCTCGGCAAGCTCGAGCGGTTCATCGGGTCGCGCTGAGGGAGGCCGGGCGCGACGGTCCGACCGGTCAGCCGGACCGGAACGCCGACGGCGCGAACAGGAGGTTTCCAGACAACCTCCCCGACCTTGTGCTGACCGCGATCGCGAGCTCGAATCGTCAGGCGGCGGTGTCGCGGGATCGCGCCCACGCACGGTCCCTGGCGGAAGCCCTGTGTCCGCCGTCGAGCCCCGGTCTTCCACGTTCGCCGCTTGCCACTGCTATCCCCCGCCCTACCCCCCGCCGGGCTCGTAGCCTCTGCCCAGCGCGATCATCGCATCGGTGCCGAGTCGATCGTTCAGACCGCGGAAATCGAGCATCCGGTCGCCGAACGGCTGGTTCGACCCGTGTCTGCGCAGGCTGGCATAGTATTCCTCGGCGGTTCGTGCCACAGCGCGGACGATGCCACCGGGGAATATCACCAGCGAGAAGCCGAGCGCCTCAAGTTCGTCGGCGCGCAGATCCGGCGTCGCGCCGCCCTCGACCATGTTGGCCATCAGTGGCGCCCGGCCGCCAAGACTCGTCGCGATCCGCGCGAGCTCCTCGCGCGAGCGGGGCGCCTCGACGAACAGCGCGTCCGCCCCGGCATCAAGATAGGCCGCGCCGCGATCGAGGGCGGCCTCGAACCCCTCGACGGCAATGGCATCGGTGCGCGCGATGATCAGCGTCTCGTCGCTGGCGCGCGCATCGGCCACGGCGCGGATCTTGCCGCACATTTCGGCGACGGAGATCAGCGACTTGTCGGCTAGATGCCCGCAGCGCTTGGGAAAGGTCTGATCCTCGAGCTGGATCGCATTGGCACCTGCCCGCTCGTAGAGCCGTGTCATGCGCTGGGCATTCAGGGCGTTGCCGAAGCCCGTATCCCCGTCGACGATGATCGGCAGGGCGATGCGGTCGCGGATCAGGCACAACGTGTTGGCCATCTCGCTCATCGTCGTCAGGCCGATATCGGGCAGACCGAGCCGCGTATAGGCCACGGACGCACCTGACATGTAGACGGCCTCGAAGCCGGCAGCCTCGGCAAGCAAGGCTGTGAGCGCATCGAAGACGCCAGGAGCGACAAGGATCTCGGACCGGGCCAGGCGGTCCCTGAGCGATGCCGGCGCTGTCATGAGGCAATTTCCGGTCGCGCGAGGAAATCGGCTGCGGTCACGGTCTCGACGATCGAGCCGAGCGAAACGAGGGTGGCTTGGTGAACCTCCTCCCGGAAGGCGGCACAGCCATCCGACAGCAGGATGATGCGATGGCCACGCATATGCGCATCGCGCACCGTCGAGGCCACCCCGCCATTGGTGACAATGCCCGCCACGACCAGAGTGTCGATGCCGAGCGCCGTCAGCACATGATCCATCCGCGTCTGGTAGAAGGCCGAATAGGCAATCTTCTCGATCTCCACATCCGCTGGCTGCAGCAGGTCAACCGCCTTGTTGCCCCAGCTTCCGGGTGCAAAGTCGCCCGGTTTCAGGAATGACCTGAGTTTCGCCAGATGCGGCGCGATGATATGGCCGCCGCCCGGGCGGGGCACCAGCGTGAACTGGACCGAAACGAAGATCCCACCCCCGGCGCGCACAGCATCTATCACCGGCCGGACGCGCGTCGGGAGCGCGGCCATCTCTGCCGTGCCCTGTCCGGCGCGCCCGTACGCACCCTCGGGATGCAGGAAGTCGTTCGTCAGATCAATCGTGACCACCGCGGTGCGCCGCAGGTCAACGGCACCAAGATCGCTCAAAGGCCCTCTCCCTCGCTGCGGCGCTCCATAACCACGTTGCCAAAAGCATCGACGCGGGCGACGAGCCAGGGTTCGACAAAGATCGTCGCATCCGGCTGTTCGAGCACGGCCGGACCGACCACCTCAGCACCGACCGGCAGATCGAGCCGCGCATAGACCCGCGCGTCATACCATCGTCCGCGCAGATAGACCGGCCTCGACCCGATCAGCGCCCTTTCCATGGAGGCATCGGCTGCGGGCGCAAGCGTCGACAGCTCGAACTTCGGCCGCGTGCCGATGACCGTCGTCCTCAGATTGAGCACCCTGACGGGATTGCGCAGCAGCCGGCCATAGAGGCCGCGATAGGTCTGCCGGAAGGCCTCGTGGATCGCCTCCGCCGTCGGTGCCCGAACCCGCCCGCCCTCGATTGCGACAGCAAGCGGCACCTGAATGGTGTGCGTCTGGCCGACATAGGCCATGTCCAGCTCGAAGCGCGTCTGGCGGGATTCGACCTGCGAGCCAGACGCATCCAGCACCGCGTTCCCGGCATCGTGCTGGGCCTGCATCGTCGCGGTCAGGCGCTCGATGTCGATCGATTCGACCACCGAATTGACCGTCTGGACGAAATCCTGCCGCATGTCGGCGATGACACACCCCATCGCGGAGGTCACGCCCGGAAACCGCGGCACGAGGACACGGCCGATTCCGACTTCCTCGACCATGGCGCCGGCATGCAGTGCACCGCCCCCGCCAAAGGGCATGTAGGTGAATCGCTCCGGATCGAAACCTCGCTCGATCGACACCAGTCGCAAGGCCCCGGCCATGCGAGAATTGGCAACGCGCACGATGGCTTCGGCGGCATCCATCACCGACAGACCGAGCGGCTTGCCGACATGGGTCGCGATCGCCGCCCGGGCCGCCTCGACATCGAGGTCGCCGAGACCGCTACCAAGCGGGCGGCGCGGGTCGATGCGGCCGAGCACGATATTGGCATCGGTCACGGTCGGCCGGTCGTTGCCGCGGCCATAGGCGACCGGGCCAGGGTCGGAGCCCGCGCTTTCCGGACCGACCTGAAGCAGCCCGCCGGCATCAACCGAAGCAATCGACCCGCCTCCGGCTCCGATCGTGGTGATCTCGATCATCGGGGTGCGGATCACCATGCCGAAGTCGATCGCGGCCTGCGGCGCGACGACGGTACGGCCGTCGACGATCATCGACACGTCGAAACTGGTGCCGCCCATGTCGCCGGTGATGACATTGTCGAATCCGGCGCTGCGGGCAATGTGGCTTGCCGCGATCACCCCGGCCGACGGACCCGACAACGCCGTGCGCACCGGCCGCGCGCATGCCGTCTCTACCGACATCACGCCGCCGTTCGACTGGACGATCATGAATTCCCCGGCAAAGCCACCGCCCTTCAGCGCGGTTTCCAGTCGGGCGAGATAACCGGCGACCTCAGGCTGCAGATAGCCGTTCAGCGCGGCCGTCGAGAAACGTTCGAACTCACGGATTTCCGGCAGCACCTCGGACGAGGCGGCGACATGCGGGGTCGGCCAGATCGCGCGCAGCACCTCAACGGCGGCGCGTTCGTTGACAGGGTTCGCATAGGCATTGACAAACAGCACCACGACGGCCCGGCACCCGGCCTCGATCAGCGTGCGCCCCGCCGCCCGCACCGCATCAAGATCGACAGGTCGCTCGATCGTCCCGTCTGCCAGCACCCGTTCGGGCACCTCCAGCCTCAGGTTGCGCGGAACCACCGGCACGAAGTCGCCACGCAGGCCCCAGGTGCGCGGTCGATCGCGGCGGCGCATCTCGAGCACGTCGCGGAATCCCTCGGTGGTGATCACCCCGAGTCTCGCCCCCTTGCGCTCGAGCAATGCATTGGTGCCGGCGGTGGTCCCGTGTACCAGCGAGACGACGCTGGCAAGATAAGGCACGACCTCGCGGATGCCGTTCAGGAAGCCGCCCGACTGGTCGGGCCGCGTCGTCGGCACCTTGGCGATCCGGGCACGGCCAGTCGCAAGATCGAGCGCGAAGACGTCGGTGAAGGTGCCGCCGACATCGACGCCGACAACGGCCCCCCTCACGGCGCCACCTCGCGCCAGGCAGTCCCGTAGCAGGCGTCGGCGACGGACGGGCTGAGATAGCCGAGTTCCACATCGCGAGCGATGGCGGATGCCGGCCGCGCAGACGGCGGTCCGTACCCGCCCCCGCCCGGCGATTCGAGCCGGACTCTCTGACCCCGCTTCAGCCGTATGCCTAGCATCTTCGAGATCATCGGCGGGGTGTGCCAGCCGTCATCCTGCTGGAAGCGGAACCGGTTGACCGCGGCGTCCCCGCCGCCGGCAACGCCCCTCGGCGGAAACTTGCCACGTTCGCCGAAGAAGAAGGCCTCGGCCTTCTCCTCCAGAAGCTCGATTTCGTACACCGCGCCGAGACCGCCGCGATGCAGGCCGGCGCCGGCACTGTCCGGGCGCAGCGCCCATTGCCGAAAGGCCACCGGATAGGCGGCTTCAAGAATCTCGACGGGCGGAATCGTTGCCATCGAGATCGGGGCGCTGCCGTGGTTCAGGCCGTCGTTCTCGGGGGTGCCGCCGTGGCCGCCGCCATAGAAGCTGAACATCACCCAGCGCGATCCGTCCCGGCGCCTGCCGGCGATCGACAGGGCATTGATCGTCCCATAGGCATTGGCCACCACCCGGTCGGGTGCCGCCTGCGCGGCGGCGGCGAAGATGACGTCGATCATCCGCAGGATCGTCTCGGTGTACCCACCCGTCGGCGTCGGGAACTCGGCCGCGAGCAGCGAACCGTCGGGAATGCGGATGTCGATCGGCCGCATCACCCCTGCATTGGCGGGCAGGGTCGGGAAGATGTGCTTGATCGCAACATAGACACAGGCGATCGCGGTTGGCCGCGCAATGTTGATCGGGCCGCTCACACCGCCGGCGGTGCCGGAGAAATCCAGTGTCAGCCGGTCGCCGGACACCTCCAGCGCCACGCGGATCGGCAGCGGCTCGTCGACGATGCCGTCATTGTCGAGATAGTCGACCGCCTCCCAACGCCCGTCGGGCAGCGCCGCGACCTCGTTGCGCAACAGCGTTTCCGCACGGTCCGTGAGGGCGGCCAGCGCCGCCCTGACGGTCGCGGCACCATATTCGTCGAGCAATGCATCGAGGCGCCGAACACCGAGATCGAGCGCCGAAAGCTGACCGTTCACGTCGCCCTCGGCGGACTGAGGCAGGCGCGTGTTGCGCAGGATAATGTCGAGGATGTCGGACTGGAGATCGCCGCCGCGCACGAGGCGCACCGGCGGGATCACGACGGCCTCCTGGTAGGCTTCGGTAGCCGACGGGTTGTAGTTGCCTGGGACCGCGCCGCCGAGGTCGTGCCAGTGGCCGACCGAGGCGAGCCAGCAGAACAGTTCGCCGTCGCGGAAATAGGGGCGGACGAGCCGCATGTCGGAGAGGTGGGTGCCGCCAAGGTGGGCATCGTTAAATATCCAGACATCGCCGTCCTGCGGACCACCCTCAGCGGCCGCCTTGTCGATCACCGCCTTCACCGCGAAGGCCATGACGCCGACGAAGATCGGCAGTCCGTTCTTGCCCTGCACCAGCGTTTCGCCGGTGTCGGGATGATAGAGGCCGTGGCTGGCGTCATGCGCCTCGGCAATTATCGGGTTGAAGGCCGACCGGAACAGCGTCGCGTCCATTTCGTCGGCGATCTGCTCCATCCGCCCGGCCAGGATGGCGAGCAGGATCGGATCAATCGGTCGCACCGCATCGTGCCCTGCCTCGCGCCGGATCTGCCCCATCCACCGTCCCCCGCATACGCGGCCGCCAATGTGCGGCAGCTTTCCTGTATCTTTTAGAATACAGATTTCGGAACTTCAACAAACTTGCATTCTTGCCGGATAGAATACAACATTGCACACTAACTGATTGGATCACGGCTCGTGGCATCGACCCGGAGCGCCTCATGACGAAGATCGCGAGCGCGGTCACTCCAGATGGCGGCAAGACGCGCCGAATCTATATGGTCCTGCGGGACGAGATCCTTGGCGGCACACTCGTTCCGGGTGCCCCGCTGCCCGGCGAACTGAAGCTGGCCGAGCGGCATGGGGTGTCCAGGGTGACGATACGGCGGGCGCTCGATGCGCTTGTTTCGGACGGGCTGGTGGAGCGTCGCCCGGGAAGCGGTACGATCGTCAAGCGCCCGCAGTCGCGGCCGGTCCAGATCCGCGCCGACTTCGCGACGCTGATGCCGCACATCCGGCAGATGGGCGAGGAGACGACCGCCCGGCTGCTGTCGTTCTCCTACGGCGTCCCGCCGGCCCATGTCGCCGAGGCGCTGCGCCTTGCCGAGGGCGCGCGCGCGCAGCGCGCGGTACGCCTCCGGCTCGCCCAGGGGCTGCCCTTCTCCTACCTGACGACTTTTGTGCCGGAAGAGATCGCCCAGGGCTATTCCGAGGCCGATCTGGCGACGACGCCCTTGTTCCGATTGCTGGAGGAGAGTGGCGTCAGGGTCGATCATGCCCACCAGAGCGTCTCGGCCGTGCTGGCAACACCGGAGATCGCGACTGCTCTGGAGACGGAGGTCGGCGCGGCGCTGATCTCGCTGACCCGTGTCGTCTATGATCGCGATGGCCGGGGAATCGAATACCTTTCCGCGCTCTACCGGCCCGATCGCTACCAACTGGAGCTGACTCTCACCCGCGACGATCGGGGTGATACCCCGCGCTGGCAGCCCGTTGCCGCCGGCGGTGGCAGCGAAGCAGCCTGAGGCGACCGCGTGACAGCGACCGGCGGCGACGTGACTGGATCAGGCATCGAGGCTGGCTGCAGCAGATGACCGTTTCCCGAAGACCAGCCGACAAGCGCACCTTCTTCGACAAGCTCTGGGATCTCCACCGCATCCTGACGCGGGACGATGGTGCCACCCTGCTGTGGGTGGATCGCCATTTCATCCATGAAGGATCGCATCATGCGTTTGCCAATCTTGCCGCCCGCAACCTGCCGGTCGCCCATCCCGAACTCACATTCGGGGTGGCCGATCACTACGTGCCGACCCGTCCCGACGCGGTTCCAACCGATTCCATCGCACGGATGATCCTGACGCTGTCTGAGAATACCGCGCGGTACGGCATCACGCTGTTCGGCAGGGGAGACCCCCGGCAGGGCATCGTGCATGTCGTCGGTCCCGAGCAGGGGCTGACACTGCCCGGCCTGCTGGTGGTGTGCGGCGACAGTCACACCGCCACGCATGGGGCGCTGGGGGCCTATGCCTTCGGGATCGGGGCGACCGAAGTCGCCCATGTCCTGGCGACTCAGACGATCTGGCAGAAGAAGCCGAAGCAGATGCGCCTTGTCGTCGACGGCCGGCTGATGCCGGGCATCGGAGCCAAGGACGTGGCGCTCAACTGGATCTCCCGCCTCGGCGCCGACGGGGCGCGGGGTCACGTCGTCGAATATGACGGTACGGCGATCCGCGGTTTGACGGTCGAGGGTCGGCTGACGCTGTGCAACCTGTCGATCGAGGGCGGTGCCCGGTCGGGTCTGATCGCCCCCGACGAGACGACTCTGAACTGGATCAAGGGAAGACCCTTTGCCCCGACCGGTAGCGACTGGGAGCGTGCCGCGGAGGGGTTCCTTGCCCTCGCTGGCGACGATGACGCCGGTTTCGATCGGGAAGTCCGGCTGACGGCAGACGAGATCGCACCGATCGTCACCTGGGGAACGAGCCCGGAAGAGGCGCTCCCGATCACCGCGACCCTGCCCGATCCAGCGCGCGAACCGGATCCGGCGAAGGCCAGCCGTATCGCCGCATCGCTCGACTACATGGGGCTGACACCCGGTCGCAGCCTCGAGGGCATCGAGATCGACCAGATCTTCATCGGATCCTGCACCAACGCCCGCATTGAGGATCTCCGATCCGCCGCGGCGGTCCTCGCCGGCCGCCGGTCGAAGGTGCCCGGCCTGGTCTCGCCCGGCTCGACGCTGGTCAAGAGTCAGGCCGAGCAGGAAGGGCTCGACCGCATCTTCATGGATGCCGGGCTCGAATGGGTCGGGTCCGGATGTTCCATGTGCGTGGGCATGAATGGCGACCTGGTAGCGCCGGGCAAGCGGTGCGCCTCGACCACCAATCGCAACTTTCGCGGCCGGCAGGGACAGGGCGCCCGCACGCACCTGGTCAGTCCGGCAATGGCGGCTGCCGCTGCCGTCACCGGCACGCTGACCGACGTGCGCAAGCTGCTGCGGGGGCGTTGCTGATGGCCGGCTGGACCCGCCATGACGGGCTCGCGGTGGCGCTGCCGCTGGAGAACATCGACACCGATCAGCTGATCCCGGCGCGCTTCATGTCGACGCCGCGCTCGGCCGGTTACGGGGGCTTCCTGCTGCACGACCTCAGACGCGATCGCGACGGCAGGCTCGATCCCGACTTCCCGCTCAATCGCCCGGAGGCTGCCGGGGCGTCGATCCTGATCGCCGGCCGCAATTTCGGGGCCGGGTCGTCGCGAGAGGCGGCCGTCTACGCGCTGGTCGACGCCGGGTTCCGTGTCGTCATCGCGCCGAGCTTCGGCGATATCTTCGCCGCCAATGCCGTCAATAACGGACTTCTGCCGGCGCCGCTTTCCGCCGAACGGATCGCTCCGCTCCTTGCCCGCGGACCGGTCCGACTCCTCGTCGATCTGGCGACCGGGTCGATTGCGGGCGATGGAGTCTCGGAGCGCTTCGCGCTCGATCCGGTCTGGACGCAGAAGCTCATCTGCGGCTGGGACGACATCGACCTCACCCGTTCCTGCGCGGATGCGATCGCGACCTTCGCCGAACGGCGCCGCGCCGAGGCGCCCTGGGTCTGGTCGCAGGCCAGCTAGGATCGTGCGATGAGCCTCGAATATGCGCCCGGCGGGCTGCTCGCGGTTCTCGTGCCGCAGGCCAACACCACCGTCGAGGCGGAGCTCCGCCATCTGGTGCCGCCGGACCAGGCCTGGATCGCCGGACGCCTGACCAGCGGCAAGGCCACGATCGAGGAGCGGCTGTGCGACTATCTGGAGTCCTACGCGACGGCAATGACCCAGTTCGCCAACGCTCCCGTGTCGGCGGCCGGCTTTGCCTGCACCGGCGCAAGCTATCTGCTCGGCTGCCAGCGCGAGGACGAGCTGCTGGCCGACCTCGCCGCCGCACGACGACATCCGGTGCATACCGCGGCGACGGCCATCGCCGACGCGCTCGGCGCCCTAGGTGCCCGGCGCATCGCGCTCATTTCGCCTTATGATGAAAGGCTCACCGCAAGCTGCATGGGCTACTGGGCGGACCGCGGATTCGCCGTCGCTGGCGTCACGAGCGTAGGGCGGGAGACCCGCGCGTTCCATCCGATCTACAGCCTGGAGAGCGATGCCGCCGTTCACGCACTGGACTCGCTCCGCACCACGGACGCGGACGCGGTTGTGCTGCTCGGGACGGGGCTGCCGACGCTGCGCGCGCTCCGGACAGTCGGCGCCCGCGGCGCGGCGCCCGTGATGTCGAGCAACCTTTGTCTCGCCTGGCGGATGTCCGAGAGCGCAAGGGGCCGCCCACCGTCGGCGGAGACTCTGACCGGCTGGCTCGGTGGCGGGCCTCTCGGCTGGGCAGAGTCGTTGCGTCGCGCCTCACGCTGAGCGAGCGCCCAGGTCTGCAGATCGGATCTCGGCCAGCAGGGTTTCGGCGATATCGTTCCACACGTCCTGGCGGACGATCAGGCCGTTCGCAAGCTCGAACCGGTCGACGAAGCGGATACGCTCGAAGGGGCGGCCGTCGAGCCATTCGCCGGAAAGCGTACCCGACACCCAGACGGCCGTTCCGGTCGATTCGATGCGCTCGAACCGCTTGCACACGAAGCGGTATCGTCCGCGCGACCATTCCACGAGCTCCTCCAGCCGACGCATTTCGACGCCGCCCGGAAACACCATCCGGAAATCTTCGGCAAGCAGCTTCGAGGCCGCGACGAGGTCGCGCGCCTCGATCAGCCGCAGAAACCGAACGAGTGTCCCGGCGGCCCCGTCAGTCGGCGGCTCGGTCGCGAGCTGATCCATCGTTTCCCTCCCCTCCAAACCCCGAGACAACACGTCCGCTTGCCGGGTCGAAGGCACCGAGTCCCGGCATATCCCGCCAGGCGGCGAAACGCGCCGATGGCGTGATGGCTCCTGTCACCATCAGCCGGTGCCAGACATCGCACGCCTCGACGAAGGCATTCACACCCTTCGGCCAGATGATGTAGCTCAGGGCCTCGACGATCCTCGCCTCGTCGACCTTCTGCGCATAGAGCCGCTCGATCTGCCGAGCGATGCCGACACGACTGCCGCGTGCCGCCTGGACAGCCAGCAGGGCGAGATCGGCGAGGTCCGGGGCGAGCGCACCGCGCAGGGCAGCGACCGTGCTGGCCCATGCGGATGCCGGATCGAGCGCGGGGAGCTGGCCCTCCCAATGGCGATGCGCGAATGCGAATGCATCGCAGGCCGGCGCAGCTCCCGCCAGCGCGATCAGGCTCTGGGCGATCGAGTCGGTTCCACCGGCGGCGCGAAACAGCTCGAGGTGATGCGTGCCGATTGCCTCCTCGGCGGCGACGAGCAGGCAGAGCCAGACGCATTCGCGCTCGAGAGGCGAAAGCTGCCGAGGCATCACGGTCAATGCCTCGTACATGGCAAGATAGGCGACGTGGAGATCTGGGGCGCCGGCCGCCAGCGCGCCATGATGGGGCAGCAGAAAGCCGCGGCGGGCGGCCAGCGCCTCCAGCCGCGCGCGAAGCTCCTCAGGTGTCGGAAGCTCAGTCATTGCCGCGTCCATGCCCGCCCTGCCCCGAGAACGTGGCCCAGTCGCGGAAGTCTGGCGAGGCATCGAGTTCGCCAGCGCGGATCATTTCCATCCAGAGTCGGGCGGCGGTGACGAAGTTGGGCACGCTTGCCGGAAACATCGTCAGCGACACGGCCTCGGCCAGTTCCCGTTCGTCGATTGCCGCGGCATAGGCCTGACGGAGCTGCCAGCGGAAGCCGTCCCAGGCACCATTCGCGGCCTGCATCGCGCAGGCGGTCATGTGGATGAGCCGCGGCGCAGCCCCCTCGCCTGCCCGTAGCACGGTGTCGGCCCATTCGGCCTCGACGGCGATCCCCGGCAGATGCGCCCGCCAGTGATCCGCCACGAAGGCGTAGGCGCGGAAGCCGCACACCGCTGCCGCAAGCCGCAGGCAGGCACGCACTTCGTCGGCGGATCCGCCGGCATTGCGGAACTTCTCGATGTGGTGCGTCGCGATCTCTTCCCGGGTCGCAATCAGGATTCCAAGCCACACGAACTCGCGGTCGTGATGGCTGAGCACCCGATCGTCCAGCGCCAGCGCGGTATAGGCCGCATCATAGGCCGCCAGCAGGTCCGGAGCCGTGATCGCCAGCAGCCCGTGATGCGGGAGCAGATAGCCGCGCTTGGCCTTCAGGCCCGCGAGCCGCGTCGCCAGATCCTCGCCGTTCATTTGACGTTGCTCCTGTTGCCAGCCGACCGACACCCCCGCCATCGCCCTTCATCCCGGCCGAGCACGGCACAAGTCGGTATCGGAACGTCGCCATCGGCGCCGGCGAATCCCGATCCCGCATCGCTGGCGTAGCAGCCTCCGGGATGACGCCAGGGACGGGAGGAGTGATCCGTCATGCCGCCTCCCGCCTGTCCGATGCCGCGCCGCCGAGAATGAAGTCGGCCGCCCGAGCGCCGATCATCATCGTCGGCGCATGCGTGTTGCAGCTAGCCATGGTCGGGATCACCGAGGCGTCCGCGACGCGCAGCCCGTCTATGCCGTGCACCCTGAGCGCGCCGTCCACGACGGCCCACGCGTCCAGCCCCATGCGGCAGGTGCCGACCGGATGGAACACGGTGTCAGCCGTCGCGCGAATCCAGGCATCGAGTTCTGCGTCGCTCTGCCGGGATCGACGCGGTGCCGTCTCGGCGCCGCGCCAGCGATCGAAGGCGGGCTGCGAGAAGATCGTGCGCAGCGCGCGCACGCCCGCACGCAGCACCTCGATGTCGCGCGGCGCCGTCAGATAGCGTCCGAGGATCGCCGGTGCGGCCAGCGGGTCGGCGGATTTGAGGCGGATCTCGCCGCGACTGTCGGGCCGCATCTGGTAGACGTTGGCGAAGAAGCCGTGCCCGGGATCGCCGTGACGGGCGCGGAACGGCATCCGAACGGCCGCCGTCGAGCGCCCTGGAAGGAAATGCGCCTGCAGGTCGGGCAGGTCGAGTGCGGGATCGGACTTCAGGAAGGCACCGACCTCGAGCGGAAAGCGCGCAGCCGGCCCGGTGCCCATCGCCCATGCCCGAAGCAGCGCCAGGGCGGCGCGGTCGGCGCGCAGCAGTCTGTGCAGCGTCACCGGCTCGGTGCAGTCATACTCGACGCGCACCAGCAGATGATCCTGCAGGTTCGCCCCGACACCGGGCAGATCCGCGACGACCGGAATGCCGTGCCGAGTCAGATGGTCGGCGGGCCCGATCCCCGACAGCATCAGCAACTGCGGTGAGTTCACGGTTCCGCAGGACAGCACGATCTCCCTTTCGGCGCGAACCACCTCGCGTCGCCCGCCGCGCAGGATCTCGACGCCGGTGGCGCGGTCGTTCTCGACAAGGATCCGCGTCGCATGGGCGCCGGTGAGGACGGTCAGGTTGGGGCGATGCTCCTGCGGCGTCAGGAATGCGCGCGCCGCACTCAGCCGGCGGCCCTTCCAGATCGTGTAGTCATAGCGTCCGGCTCCGAATGGCGACGGTCCGTTGAAGTCGTCGGTGAGTGGCAGGCCCGCCTGCTGCGCGGCCTCGAGGAAGGCTTCCGACAGCGGGTTGAGCGTTGCGATTCGCGACAGTCGCTGCGCCCCCTCGCCGCCATGATAGGGTGTCGTGCCAGCCCAGTGCCCCTCGATCGAGCGATAGGCATCAAGCACCCTGTCCCAGGTCCAGTCGGGCAGGCCGGCTTGCGCCCAGGCGTCGTAGTCCTCGGCAAAACCACGGGTCCAGACCATGCCATTGATCGACGACGATCCGCCGATCACCTTCCCGCGCGGCCAGAACAGGCGCCGGTCGTTCAGACCAGGCTCCGGCTCGGTGTGGTAGAACCAGTTGGCGTAACGTCCGCGCAACAGGATTCCGGTCATCAGGGGAATCCGGAACATCGGGTTCGTATCGCGCCCGCCCGCTTCGAGCACCAGAACCTTCAGGTCGGACCGCGATGCCAGTCGTCCCGCGACAACCGATCCCGCCGAGCCGGACCCGATGACGACGACGTCGGCCTCGTGACGTGTGCTCATGACGCCTCTCCAAGGCTGCGCACTGCGGCATGGGCATCGTGCATCGCTTCGAACAGGGTCCGCGGCACGACGGCATCCCCGATCGGACGCACGTGCAGACCAAGTCTTTCGAGGTCCTCCTGCAGGGTGGTGGCGGCGATGCCCGGATCGGAATGGACGAATGCATCGAAGGTGCCGAGGTCAACGATCTCCCCCGTCGCCACAACGCGACAGACGAGACGGCGACGGTCGTCGAGGCAGGGGTCGGCAAGACCGGTGCGAAGCCTGACGCCCGCCTTCGCCAGTCGCTCGAGCGCGGTCATCCGGCTGTAGAGCGTCACGTTCCAGAGGGCGGTCACCGGTGTCGCCACGATCTCGACAGCGGCTCCGGCAGCGGCCAGTGTTTCGGCTGCCGACAATGTTGCCCAGGAGCCGGCCTCGTCGAGAATGGCGATCCGCAGCCCACGCCAAGCCTCACGCGGTGCGGCAAGAGCCGCAGGGACATCCATCGAGGGAACAGGGTCGCCGCCGGCGACGGGCAGCGGTTGCGCCGCATGGGTCGCGCCAACGGCAAGGATCACGACATCGGCGCCGTGATCGGCGACAGCGTCAGCCGTCGCCGTGACACCGGTTGCGACAGCAATGCCGGCGCGCCCGACTGCGGCGGTGAGCCAGTCGCGCATCCGGTGCAGGTCGCCCCGTCCGGCGCCGGTGCCGGCCAGCACGAGCCGTCCGCCGAGCGCCTCGGTCCTCTCCCAGAGCGTCACCTGATGGCCGGCCAGCGCGGCAATCCGGGCCGCCTCGAGCCCGGCCGGGCCACCACCGAGTACAAGCACGCGCCTGCGACGCGCAATGACCGGTATCTCCCCCCAGTCGCCTTCACGCCCGACCCGCGGATTCATCATGCAGGAGATCGGCCGGTGGGCACCGACCTGACCGATGCAGAAATTGTGCGCGATGCAGGGCCTGACCTCGGCCTCGCGCCCGGCGAGACTCTTGGGCAGGAGTTCCGGGTCGGCCATGTGGGCGCGGTTCATGCCGATCATGTCGATGACACCGCGCGCCAGAGTGTCCTCGACCTCGGCGAGCGTGCGGTAGCGATTGGCGGTCAGCAGCGGCAGGTTCCCGATCACCGGCCGCAATGCCTCGGTCAGATCGCGGAACGGGTGCGGGGGATGCGCCATGTCGGCGACATGATGCCCGATGCTGGGCCACTGATAGGCGGCAACCGAGGCATTGACGAACGAGATCCCCGGAATGGCGGCGAAGCGGGCGATGATCTCGCGCTGCTCCTCCGGGCCGAGCCCGTCCGGCATCAGATCGGTGACGCTGGCGCGGATGCCGAGCGGCACACGGCCGCCGATGGCTGCCGCCAGCGTCTCCACCACCTCGAGCGGATAGCGCAGCCGCTTCTCGGGACTGCCGCCCCAATCGTCGTCACGTAGATTGGCCGCAGGCGACAGGAACTGGTGCAACAGGTGGCCATGGCCGACATGCACCTCGATGCCTTCGAAGCCCGCCTCGATCGCCAGTTCGGCCGTCTCGACATAGGCCTCGCGCACGGCATCCATCTCGGACCGCGTCATCGCGTGGGGCACATCGGCGCCCGGGATCCACGGCACCGGCGACGGTCCCCAGGCCGGCAGCCGATCGGTCTCGTTGGGGCCATGGCGGCCGGCATGGGTGATCTGAACAAAGATGCGAGCGCCCGCGGCCCTTACCGCCTCGACGATCCGCCTGAGGCCCGGCAATGCCCGCCGGTCGGACCCCGTCAGCCCACCGGATCGGCCGAGCGAGGTGCGGTGGACGCGCAGCGGTTCGACGATCACGAGACCGATGCCCGCCCGCGCACGCTCGGCCAGATAGTGGACATGCGCGTCAGTCGGCAGGAAATCGCGCCCGAAATTGGTCGTGTGCGCCGGCAGGAAGATCCGGTTCCTGACCTCGACGCCCGCGAGGTCGAAGGGACGCATCGCCAGCGGATAGCGCGTCTCGGTCATTCCGATTGCGGCCACGGCTCCACGCGTTCGCCGGTACGCGGATCGACCAGCACCATCTCGACATAGACCTTGCCGGTGCCGCCATGGTCGATGCCGGTGTCGAAGCAGTCGAACGTATGGAAGTTCGCGCTGATCGGGTGCAGACCTTCGGCGATCCTGTCCTGCGCCAGCAGCAGCGCCGGCTGCAGCTTCGCCACGATACCGAGGCAGAGATTGGCCGACGACCTGTGCGGCAGCAGTCGTCCCTCGATGTCGAAGACGAAGGTCTCGCCGACGCGGATGTGATTGGCGCAGTGGAATGACCGGGTCACGACGGCGTGGATCTCGCAGTCGGAAATCGGTGGTCGATTGGGGATGGTCACGCGAAATCCTCCGCCAGCATGCGCTTGGTCACCGGCTCGTGCGTATCGACACGGCGCAGCGTCACCTCGGCGAGCGCCTTGTCGGCACCGTGGTTGGCGCCCGTCATCGGACATTCGATGAATCGCCAGATGCAGGTCAGCGGGTTCAGGCCTTCGGCGGCGCGATCGAAGGTCATGTAGAAGATCGACAGCACCGGAGCCATCAGATGCACGCAGAGCGGGGCATCGGACAGGTCCGGCTTCACCTTGTGGCGCATGTCGAAGACGATCTTCTGCCCTTCGCGGATTCCGCAACGGCATCCGCCGGGACTCTTCGTCACCGTGACCACCACCTCGTACCGGTCGAGCCAGTCGATCCCGAGACGCCGCCTGGCCGAGAACAGGGTCTTGGCTTCCGGCGAGAGCCGCTTGAGGTCCTCGTCGGTGAATCCCAGCGCCGGCTTCAGCACCGCGGCCATGTCGTCGAGATTGTCGTCCTCCTGCACGTAATAGGGATCGCGCATCAGGGTTATCCCTCCTTCTCCTCCGGTTGCGGCCGGCATCGACGATGCCTTGTCAGATCGCCGTCACACCGCCGTCGATGACCAGCACATGGCCCGTCACGAAGGCCGAGGCCGGCGCAGCAAGGTAGAGGGCGGCGCAGGCGACCTCGTCCGGCTGGCCGAACCGCCCGAGCGGCACCGCTTCGAGCAGGGCACGACGACGCACCGGATCGGCGCGGGCGACGGCGGTCATGCCGGTCTCGACGGGGCCGGGCGCGACCGCGTTGACCCTTGCGCCAAAGGCGGCGAACTCGATCGCGAGGGTGCGCGTCAGACCGTTGATGCCGCCCTTCGAGGCCGCATAGGCAGTGGCGCGGCGATGGCCGACAAGCCCGACCTGGCTCGAGAACAGCACCAGCGAACCGGCTCCGGCGGCTCGAAAATGCGGTTCGAGCGCGCGGGCGACATGGAACGGGCCGGTCAGGTTCACGGCGATGACGCGCGCCCAGTCCGCATCGCTCGTCTCCGCAACGCCGCGATGCTCGAAGATTCCTGCCGTCACGATCGCCGCGTCGATACCGCCGAGTGCCGCCACGGCAGCCTCGACGGCGGCGGAAACGGCCGACGCGTCGGTCACATCGCACGGGGTGTGGAATGCCACCTGCTCTGCCGCGGTCTCGTCTGGCATGGTGGTGACGGCGACCTCGGCGCCTGCGGCGGTCGCCATCCGAACCGCCGACAGGCCGATTCCGGCGCCGCCGCCCATGACCAGGAGCTTCAGCCCGGTAATGTCGACAAGGCCGCTCATGCGGCCTTGCGGGCGATGATCATCGTCCAGGGGAACCGCCAGGCGGTCATCTCCGGCGAAAGCGATCCGTCGAATTCCTCGAAGGGAACGATCTCGACCTCGTCGAAGCCGGCCTCCCTGTGCGCGGCAACGATGTCCATCTTGTTCAGCGGTACCATGAACGGCTCGTTGTTGCGCCGCGAATGGCCGTAGTGGACGTATTCCTTGAACGGGTCGTCGCGCACCAGGAAGTCGAGGTGGATCGACAGGCCGCCCGGCTTCAGCAGCCGGTAGGATTCCTTGAACACGCCCTTGACATGCGAGGGCGGCATCTCGTGCAGCATCATGGTGCTGGTGACGATGTCGCTCGATCCCTCGTCCAGCCCGGTGGCGATCGCATCGGCCTGCCTGAACCTGACGTTTCGCGCCTGCAGTTCGGCGGCGCGCTGCGCGGCAAGCCGCAGACAGGGCTCCGACAGCTCGATCCCGATCACGTCGATATCCGGATGGTCGGCATAGTAGGGCTGCGTCGAGCCGCCGAATCCGCAGCCCAGATCGACGACACGCTTCACCTCGCCGCCGGCGCGCGACAGCGCCTGTTCCTTCATGCGATGCCAGAGGCTGGCCGCCTTGTCGAGCATCGGCGCGGTGGACTGGGCGCCGCGCTCGTACACGTAGCCGGCGATCTCGTCAGACCAGACGCCGCCGGGATGCTGATGGATGTCGATCGAGGTGTAGTATTCGGGCTGCTTGAAGTCCGGATCGAGCTCGAGCAGACGGTCGGGCACCTCGGCAGCCAGCGCCCGGCCAATCAGGTCGCGATACTGGTCGTAGTGGACGGCCAGGCCCCGCAGCCCGGAATACTTCATCCTCTGCAGATGCCGCTCGTACCAGCCGAAGAACTGCGCGGTCGTGTCGTCCTTCATCAGCTCGGCGACCTCGGCGCTGGTGCGCGGCGGAGAACCGGCCGCCGCGACCGCAGCGTGGTATCGCTTGCGCAGCTCGGGGAACATCGAGCGGGTCCAGTACAGCTTGCAGTCGAGAACGAAGGCCTGATAGGCGGTGAAGGCCCGGTCCGGAGGGATATCTTCCAACATCGTGGCACTCCGCAGATGAGGTGCGACCCGGATCGTCGATCCGGGTCGATCGGGGTCAGCTCTTGTCGAACCTGTCGACGCCCTCTTCAGGCGCGCCGAGCGATGCCTCTATCCCGAGCGTGCAGAACATCAGCTCCGAGGACAGTGCCCTGCGGGCCGCGTCGAGCCGTTCCGCCTGCTCCGGCGTCGGCTGGAAGCGGTCGAGAGCCTCGCGGGTCACCGGCTGACCGCTCTCGAGCAGGAATTCGAGGCAGGCAAGCCGGTCGCGCGTGACGTGGACTTCCGCGGCCAGCGTCATGATCATCGCCAGCAGCCGGTCGATCGCCGGGTCGGCAAAGAAGACCTGCTCGGCCTTCATCGGCAGACCCGTCGGATGCGAGGTCATCACCATCGGTCAACGGCTCCGCTCGATCCGGTTCAGGCCTGCGTGTCCTGGATCAGCTTCCAGGCCCCATCGCCGAACGCCTCGTTAGCCAGCCGCTCGTTGACCGGCGCCATCTGCGCGGCGAGGTCGGACGCATCCAGCTCGAGCAGGGCATCCGGTCCGTTCGCCGCAGCCCATGCCTCCAGATCCTTCGGCTTCGAGGCGAGGCCGACGAGGTAGTAGTTGGTCTCCTCGAGTTCGTCGAAGGACTTCTGCAGGATTTCCTTGTGCTCCGGGCTCAACGCGTTCCAGGCGGCAAGCGAGATCACCTCCTTGTCGAGGGCAAGCCCGAAATCGGGGACCACCACATGCTTGCAGACCTCGTAGAACTTGAACTGCACCCCCGGATTGAGAGCAGTCAGCACGCCGTCGACGATGCCGGACTGGAGGGCGAGGTAGACCTCGTTGAACGGGATCGGGGTTGGCGCGGCGCCGAAATGCTGGAGCGCCTCGATGCATCCCTTGATCTGCGGTGCGCGGATCTTGCGGCCCTTCAGGTCGGCGAGCGAGCCGATCGGCTCCTTCAGCATCAGATTGTAGCTGCCGAGCCGACCGACGCCGAGCAGACGTGCATTGTAGCGGCTCTCCAGCGCAGCGGATGCCTTCTGCCCGATCTCGGTCGCCAGCACCGCCTTCGCATGGGCGCCGTCCCGGAAGAAATAGGGCGAGTACATCACGTCGAACTCGACGGTGCCGGTATAGGCGCCGTTGTAGACATCAAGGCTGCCGAGCGCCATCGACTCGATCAGATCCTTCTCGCCGCCGAGCGTGCCTGCGAATATCTCGAAGGACAGTTCACCGCCGGTCAGTTCGGAGATCCTGTCGGACAGGGCCTTGTTGAAGGTGTTCGAGACGGTCTGCGGACCGCCGGCATTGCCGTAGCGCAGCACCGTGGCGGCTCGCACCGGGCCGGGAACGGCCATCAGGGCCGCAACGGCCGCAGCCGAACCGAGAACACCGCGTCGCGTCATGCTAGTCGTCATCTCAAGTCCTCCGGTTGTCCAGTCTGGTCGTTATTTCCTGAGCAGGTGAGGAAGGAACGTCGAAAACCAAGGAACGTACGTCAATATGATCAGGGTAACCCACAGCACCATGTAAAATGGCAATCCACCCCGAAACACACTCAATATTCCAACACCTGATATTCGCGACATCACAAACAGATTCAGGCCAACAGGTGGCGTGATCATGCCAAGAACAAGATTGAAGACCATCACCAGCCCGAAATGGATGGGGTCGACACCCAAGCCGGTCATCAACGGGAAGAGGATCGGCGACAGGATCAGCATCAGCGGCAGCGCGTCGAGAAACGTGCCGAGCACCAGCAGCATCAGGTTGATGACGAAGAACAGGACATACGGATTGTCGCTGATGCCGAGCAGCGTCGCCTGCACCATCCGGCCCAGCCCGGCGAGGACGGCGATCTGACCGAAGATCTGGCTGAACGCGACCGTCATCATGATGACAGCGGTCGTCATCGCGGCGGCAATGGCGGCGTCCAGGAAGCCCCTGAGGGTCAGGTCGCGGTAGACGAGCGTGCCGATGACGATCGTGTAAAGCACGACGATCGCCGCCGACTCCGTCGGCGTGGCGATCCCGAACACCTTGCTTGCGATGATGATCAAGGGCGCTCCGAGCGGCAGGATGCCGGCGCGTATCGCCATCCGCCGGGCGTCGGGGCTGGCCTTCGGTTCCATCGGGATACCATTGCGGCGGGCGAGATAGCCGCTCATCGCGATCAGGCCGACATACATCAGAAGCCCGGGCAGGATGCCTGCGATGAACAGGTCGCCGACCGACAGGTTGGCGATCGAGGCGAGCAGGATGAACAGGATCGAGGGCGGAATGATCGGACCCATCGCGGCCGCCGCCGAGATGACGCCGGCAGCATAGCGGGCCGAATAGCCGCGCTTCTTCATCTCGGGCACGAGGATCGAACCGGTCGCGGCCGCATCTGCCACCGCCGATCCGGAAATCCCTGCCATGAACAGATTCGACGTGATGCCGACATTGGCGAGGCCACCCGGCCGGTGGGCGACGAGGCTGGCTGCAAAGTCTATCAGGCGCCGGGTGACGCCGGCACTCGTCATCAGCTCGCCGACGAAGACGTACATCGGGATCGCGAGCATCGCGAAACTGTCAACGCCGCTGGTCACTGTACGCACGAACAGGACCGGGTTGACCGGGCGGGCATCGAATTGGCTCGCGGCGATGAAGGCGAGCGCGGCAACCCCGATGGCAAAGGCGATGTCCATGCCGAGCAGCACGAACACGAACAGCAGGATGATGCAGATCGTCAGCAGCATGACTGCATCTCGGGTCCGGCTTGCATCAGCGCTCGCTGCCGAGGTCGACCGGGTCGTCGACATGGCCACGCAGAAGTCTTCGGATGCGCAAGGCCTCGTTGGCCAGCAGCAGCAGGGCACCGATCGGCAGGGCAATGTAGGTCCACATGTCCGACAGGCCGGTGGCGAGCGAATTCGTCCGCGCCGTCAACTGCAGGATCGGAACCGAATACCACAGGATCACCAGCAGGATGACGACCGCCAGACCATGCATCACAAGCTCGATGATGCGACGGGGGCGGGGCGGTACCCGCTCGATGAGCGCCGTCATGCGGATGTTGTGGCCGGAGAAGTGCGCGAACCCGGCGCCGATGAAGATCATCCAGACGAACAGCAGCTTGGGTATCTCCTCGCCCCACATCGGCGGAGCCGAGAACAGGTAGCGGCTTGCGACCGAGTAGACGACGAGCCCCGTGAAGGCGATCAGCAGGAGCCCGCATAGGATCGTTCCGGCCCTCTGGAACCTCCGGAATAGATCGACGCCGCGCATTCTATCCTTACCCCCTCCTGCCCATCCTGCCGGGCCTTCCCATCCGGCATCCTGGTGGACCTGACTGCCTGGTCGGCGACTTCGCCGATCATGTGGTCTGTATCTCTTTTCGTTGGATGAACTGTCTTATATATAGATCAACTTGTCCACGGTTTTCTGAACAGCCCGCGCCCGATCGGCTTGCGGAGGGGAAGTACCGGGGATGCAAGGCGGGCGGGGGGTATCTTGGACAGCTATGACGTCGTCGTCGTCGGTGCCGGTACCGCCGGGATGCCCTGTGCGATCGAAGCCGTCGCAGCGGGTGCCCGTGTGCTGGTCGTCGAACAGGAGCCACGCCCCGGCGGGACACTGCATGTCAGTCTCGGCCAGTTGAGCGGCGCCGGCGCGCGCGTGCAGATTGCGCGCGGCATCGACGACAGCCCCGAAGCGCATATCCGCGACATCCTGCGCATCAACCGCGGAACCGGGCGCGCCGACATCCTGCGCCGTACCGTGCCGATGCAGGGCGAGACGATCGACTGGCTGCTCGATCTCGGCTTCGAGATGGATCCGCAGTGCCCGGCGATCCTGCATCTGCACGAGGCCTACCGGGTTGCGCGGACCTATTGGGGAGTCGAGGGCGGTCTGTCGATCCTCAAGGCGATCGCGCCGCAATTCGAGCGGGCGATGGCGGCCCCCAACGCGACGCTGCGGCTGTCGACGCAGGCGCGCCGTCTGCTGACCGGTCCGGGGTCGGCCGTCCAGGGTGTCGAGATTGTACCGGTCGATGGCGGTCGATCGGAACGGATCGCGGCCGGTGCGGTGGTGCTGGCGAGCGGTGGCTACGGCGCCAACAGCGACATGTTCGCACGCCTGACGCAGGGGCGGCCACTGTTCACCGCCGCGATGCCGGGGTCCACGGGATCAGGTATCGAGATGGCGCAAGCCGTGGGAGCTGCCATCGTCGGACAGGATCTGTTCCTGCCGACCTATGCCGGCATCGTCTCCCGGCCCGGCGACAACCGGATCGTGTGGCGGCAGATGCCGAGCCTGACACCGCAGGTGCGGCAGCCCTGGGAGATTCATCTCGATGGAACCGGAAGGCGCTTCGTTCGCGAGGACGACGAAAGCGTCGATGCGCGCGAGCATGCGCTGAACGACCTTGCCGATCTGATGTTCTGGTGCGTCTTCGACGATGCGGTGCTGGAGGCGGCGCCGCCGCTGCTGCCCGGATGGACCAGGGAGGAACTGGACCAGGCGTGGTCCGGGCATCCGTCGTTCGTGACCGCGCAGGGGGTCGACGGGCTGGCCGCCGCAACCGGGATGGATCCCGCACGGCTTGCTGCCAGTCTGACCGACTATGCGGCGGCCTGCGCCGGAACGGCACCCGACCCGACCGGACGACGCCATTGTCCGATGCCGATCCGCGGTCCGCGCTACCGCGCGGTGAAGATGCACGGGATCGTTCTCAAGACGCCGGCCGGGATCCGGGTCAACGACCGGATGGAGACCTGCCGGGCAGACGGCAGCGCGATATCCGGACTGTATGCCCTGGGCGAGGCGATCGGCGGCGCGACCTTGTCCGGCAAGGGGTTCGTCTCCGGGATGAGCGTCACCCCGGCGCTGACCCTCGGGCGCTGGCTCGGCCGCAGGCTGGGCACGCAGCTTGCCGGAAGGGCCTGCGCATGATCACGGCAAGGCGCATCCGTCGCGAGTTTGCCGATCTCTCCCATGGACAGATGCATCTGCGCCGGACGGGCAGTGGCGATGCGATGCCGCTGGTGCTGATCCATCAATCGCCCGGCTCCTCGAAGCAGCTCGAGCCCCTCATGGCCGAGCTGGCGGTGCTCGGCCGGCCGACGCTGGCCCCCGACACGGCCGGAAACGGCGATTCCGAGCCGCTGGCGATGGCGCAGCCGGAGATCGCGGATCTGGCGGCAACGGCGTTCGAGGCCATCACCATGCTGATCGACGGCCCCTTCCACCTCTATGGCAGCCATACCGGCGCATCGATCGCGATGGAGATCGCGCTGGCCCATCCCGGCCGGGTGACAAGTCTGACTATCGACGGCATGGGTCTCTATCGGGCCGGGCGTCAGGCCGAGGTCCTCGAGCGGTATGCCCGCGAGATTCGTCCGGATGCGGAAGCAACGCATCTGATGAAGGTCTGGCACTTCTGCCGCGACCAGTTCCTGTTCTGGCCCTACTACAACCGGACGGCCGACGGCCGCCTGCCCGACGGGCTTCCGGACGAGGAGACCCTGCATGATTTCGTGGTGGAGGTGCTCAAGGCGATGCGCACCTATCACCTGTCCTACCGCGCCGCCTTCCGGCATCCCAAGCGCGAGCGGTTGCCGCTGCTGAAACTGCCGGTGCACGTGATCTGTTCGACGTCGGACATGCTGTTCGAATATTTCGATGAGGTGGCCGGGCTCGTGGCGGGCGCGCGCAAGACACGGCTGCTGGCCTGGACGGATCCCGATCACCACCGCCACACGGCTGCCGTGATCGAGCGGTTCCTCAAGGAGGCGGAGAGGTGATCGCCCTGCCCGATCCGGCGCGCCGCCTCGAGGACTGTCCGCTGGTCATCTTCATCGCCTACAGCATCGGGCCGCATGCCGATGCCGACGGCTATGCCGAATGGCTGAAACGGGTCGACATGCCGTTCTTCAATGCGATCCCCGAGACGCGGCATTATGCCAACTGGCGACTGACCGAGATCCTCGTCGGCCCTGCTCCGGTCTGGAACTGGTTCGACTTCCAGGGGCTGGCGAGCGAAGCCGATCTCGAGCGGGTCTGGTTCGACCCGAACCTCGATGCCTTCCGCGTCGAATGGATACGCCTGTGGGGCTATGGCTCGCCCAACCCGCCGCCAGTACTCCGGCATGCCTATCTCACCCGTCCGTCGGGACTGCGCCGCGCCGCGGCCGGCGCCAGGACGCTGACGCTGTCGGGCGGCACCGGCGACGTGCCGCAGGACGGTTCGGCAGACATCGTCTTTCGTATCGACGGCATCCTGCACAAGCACTTCGCCGGACGCGACGAGAGCCGCCCGTGGCTGACACCGGCCGCAGATTTCAATCCGCTGGGACTTGACTGGCTTGCGGTAGGCTGGGGCGCGCCCGAGCCGCTGCCGACCGCGGTGTTCGCGGCCCGATCGATGCTCGTCGCCGCCCCGGACCGGGATTGAGCAACGCTTTCCCGGCGCTCGAACGCATCGGTTGAAGGCGCGCGGCGGGACCAGAGCAGTGACTGGCCGTGGTCAACGCATCCCAGCGGTCATTGCCGGCTTTCCCGGCGCGAACCCATCCAGGCACGTGACCAGTAGCGGGTTCGGAAACCGGCGCGGAAGCGTGATGGCACAGAAGGTTTCGCGCAGGTCCGGGAACCTGTAGGCCTCCGCAAGCCTACCGTTCAGGAGCTCGTCCCTGACAACGATCGGGGGAACAACCGCAAGTCCTGCGCCTTCGCGCACGAGCAGACGGATCATGGCCATGTCATCCACCTCGGCGACGATGCGGGGCCGGATCCGGAGTCGCTCCAACAGCGCATCGACGCCGGAACGGATGCTGCTCTCGACGGTCGGCAGGATGAGCGGTTCCCGCGCAAGCAGGAGCTCGAATCCGATGTTCTCGCCGATGCGGTCGACGGTTCCGATGAGGCTTACCGGCTGTTCGTCGATCACATGCGAGATCCATGGGGTCGCCGTATCGCGCGGCGGCGCGATGTTGGCGAGCACGACGTCGAGGCGGTGTGCCTCGAGCTGACGGAGGAGATCGCCGAGTGCACCGGAGCGTATGACGATTTCGACATCGTCGCGCTCGAGCAGCCTCCGCACGAAACCGATCTGGAAGTTCCGCGACAGGGTTGCCAGCGACCCGATCCGGAGCACCTGGACGCGGCTCGACGGCCGCTCGCGGAGCGTGTTCACCAGTTCCTCGCCAGCCGCGAAGATCGCGTCTGCGTGGTCGAGCGCGATCCGACCGGCCTCGGTCAGCAGCAAACGTTTGCCCCGCCGTTCGAAGAGCCGCTGGCCCAGCCGCTCTTCGAGCAGGCGGATCTGGGTCGATACCGCCGACTGGGAGACGTTCAGCCGTTCCGCCGCGCGGGTCAGGTTCCCTTCATGCGCGACGACATGGAAGTAGCGCAGATGATGGAAGTTGAGATCGTTCATATCGTTCACTTTAATCGAACGATAAATCAACAACAATGTATTTTCATTGAGTTGCGATGGCAGCTTACAAACGGCGCGGCTTTGGTCCGCATCGTTAGACAAGCTGCCCATGACCCTCACCATCATCCCTCTGATCGCTCCCGCAGCTCTCTCCGTTGCTGCACTGGTGGCCTTCCTGAATCCCGGTCGGCGTCCGCCACGCGTTGCAAGGCTCGCCGAGGCCGCGACGCTGATCGCCTTCGCGGCGACGGTCCTGACTGCAGCCATCCTGATCTGGACAGGGGCGCGGACAGTGCCGCAGTCCGCGCTCGCGACGATCGGCCTGTCGATCCGGATCGACGTCGTAAGCGCAACGATGCTGGTCCTCGTGGCCTTCGTCGGCTGGATCGTGATGCGCTTCTCGGCAACCTATCTCGACGGTGAGGCACGTCAGGGCGCCTTCCTGGGCTGGATGGCAGCGACGCTTGCTGCCGTGTTGCTGCTCGTCCAGGCTGGCGGCCTCGTGCTCTTCGTGGGCGCTTGGATCGCGACCAGCCTCTGCCTGCACCGCCTGCTGCTCTTCTACGGAACGAGGGTCCAGGCCATTCGGGCTGCGCGCAAGCAGGCCATCGTCGCGCGGGCAGGAGACGCGACGTTGATCCTTGCCGCGCTGCTGCTCGCGATCGGCTACGGAACGGCTGACATCGCGACGATCCTCGCCGAAGCGAGGAACGGTGTCATGCCCGCAGGCGTGACCGTGGCGGCGGGCCTGCTCGCGCTCGCTGCCATCCTCAAGTCAGCGCAGTTTCCGGTTCACGGCTGGCTGACCGAGGTCATGGAGACGCCAACCCCGGTGTCGGCCCTCCTGCATGCCGGCATCATCAATGGCGGCGGTTTCCTGCTGATCCGTTTCGCTGACGTGATGCTGCTCGGCCCCGGCGTGCTGGCGGTTCTCGTCATGATCGGCGGCTTCACGTCGCTTCTGGCCGGCCTTGCCATGCTCTCGCAGTCGGCCGTCAAGAATTCGCTCGCCTGGTCGACCATCGCCCAGATGGGCTTCATGATCATGCAGTGCGGCCTTGCGCTGTTCGCACTGGCGCTTCTGCACATCGTGGCTCATTCGCTCTACAAGGCACATGCGTTCCTCGCCTCGGGCACCGCCGTCGACGTTGTTTCGTCGATTCGCCGGCCGGGTCCGGTCGCGATCCCCGGCGGTCGCGCCGTCGCCCGCGCCTTCGGCCTGGCCCTTACGATCTACGCAGTCATCGGACTGGGCTTCGGCTTCGAGTCGAAGTCGCCCCAGGCCATCGCGCTCGGTACCATCCTGATCTTCGGCGTCGCCTATCTGATCGCCCAGGGGCTCGCCGACGCCGCACCGCAAGAGCTGACGCGGCGCACGGTGCTCTATTCGGTGATCACGTCGCTCAGCTACTTCGCCCTTCAGACGGCTGCCGAATGGCTCACCGCCGGAACCGTGCCGCCGACGCCGGCGCCCGGTCCGCTCGAATGGGCGCTGATCATGCTCGCCCTGTTCAGTTTCGGCCTTGTCGCCGTGGCGCAGGCGACCTTCCCGCTGTGGTCGAATCATCCGGCCGCAGCCGGCCTGCGCGTCCATCTCTCAAACGGTCTGTATGCCAATGCGGTCACCGATCGGCTGATCGGCAACTGGTCCGCCCGGCATGCGTCCTGACACTCGGGAGACCCAACAGCCATGACCAAGACCGGCGCGACCCCCTTCAGCGGAGTGGATGCACTGCGCGCTGCGGCCGAGCGCGCAGCTCGGCAGATCCCGCCGCTGTGGCCGCTCGAAACGTCTGTCGCGGTGAACCCGTTCCTCGGCCAGACGCACCTGAGCCTGGCGCATACGGCTGCCCTGCTGGGGCGCGTCGGCGGTGTTCCGGTGGCGATGCCGCGGTCATGGTACGAGAACCGGATCCGGGCTGAGGAGATCTCCGACGATGACCTGGCCGCAGCGCTGGCGGCCTCGCCGCATGCCGGACGGCCGGCCGATGTCGCGGCGCTCAAGGCGGCGAGCCGGGAATCCCGCCCCGCGCCTGACCAGCTGCCGACGGTGGCCGACCTGGCGGCGCGCGCCAGCGGCATCGACTGGCCGGGACTCCTCGCTGATCGGATCGGTGTCTGGGCCGGCGGCTATTTCGATCGCGGGCAGGCACTCTGGGCCGCGCCCAGGCGCCGGTCCGCCTGGACTGCCTGGCGCGACAACGCAATCCACGACCTCACGCCGGAAATCATGGGCCTGAAGGGGTTCGCGGCCTTTGTCGCGGAGGCCCCCGAACTGCCAGAGGACGCGATGGTCCGCGCCGTCGCTCGGCTGGGTCTCGGTGCCGCCGCGCTCGACACCTATTTCCACCAGCTTCTGCTGTCGCTCTGCGGCTGGGCGCAATTTGCGCGCTACGAGCTCTGGCGGGCCGAGCTGGCAGGGGGAACGGATGCGACGATCACCGATCTGCTGGCGATACGGTTGCTGTGGGAGGAGGCGCTGTTCCTTCGGTACGAGGCCGCCGTCGCCGATCAATGGGCGGCGGTCGGCAGCGCCCATGCCGCGCCGATCGTGCCGTCGCCGCACGACGTCATCGACGAGATCCTCCAGGAGGCGGCCGAGCGGGCGGCACAGCGCGCTCTCGCTGGCGCGCTGACGGCACCGGCGCCCAAGCCGGACAGCAGCCGGCCGACGCTGCAGGCCGCCTTCTGCATAGATGTGCGTTCGGAAGTCTTCCGCAGGGCGCTCGAATCCGTCGATCCGTCGATCCGGACCCTCGGCTTTGCCGGCTTCTTCGGCGTCTTTGCCAAGCATCGGCGCTTCGCCTCCGACATCGACGAGTTGCGGCTGCCGGTCCTGCTCAATCCGACCGTCACGTCAGCGGCAGGTGACGCGACCGACCGGGACGCCGATCTCATGGCGCGCTGCCGGGCGCGTGCAAAGCGCGCCTGGGGCCGCTTCAAGCTTGCGGCCGTCTCCTCCTTCGCCTTCGTCGAGGCGACGGGACCGGTCTATGCGGCGAAACTCGTTCGTGACGCCTTCGGGTTCGACCGGATGCCGATGCCGAACGACCCGGCGCCGCGCTTCGTGCCAGAACCCGATCGCGATACCCGCGTGACCATGGCCGCGACGATCCTGCGCGCGATGTCGCTGACCGACGGTTTCGCGCGGATCGTGCTGCTCGCCGGCCATGGCGGCAACGTCGTCAACAATCCCTTTGCCAGCGGCTTGCATTGCGGCGCCTGTGGAGGTTATTCGGGCGAGGTCAATGCCCGCCTGCTGGCACGGCTCCTCAACGCTGCGGATGTGCGCGAGGGGCTGGCGCAACAGGGCATCACGGTGCCGGAAGACACGCTGTTCGTCGCCGCACTGCATGACACGACCACCGACACTGTCACCCTCTATGATGGCGACGTCGCAACGGACCGCCATGCCGCTGATCTGGCCAGGGTGCGGCGCTGGCTCGACGCCGCCGGCAGGGTGACGCGGGGGGAGCGTGCCTTGCGGCTGCCGCTCGCGTCGGATGAGCGCGCAATCGGAGCGAGGGCTCGCAACTGGGCTGAGGTTCGTCCTGAATGGGGGCTTGCCGGATGCAGGTTCTTCATTGCCGCGCCACGCCGGCGAACCGCAGGCCGCAGCCTCGAGGGCAGAGCCTTCCTCCACGACTATGACTGGCGACAGGACGGACAGCGCGGCTTCGCCGTGCTCGAACTGATCCTGACCGCGCCGGTGGTGGTGGCGAGCTGGATAAGCCTGCAATATTACGGCTCGACGGTCGCACCCGAGACCTTCGGCTCCGGCAACAAGCTCCTGCACAATGTTGTCGGCGGCATCGGCGTGCTCGAGGGCAATGGCGGGAGCATGCGGGCCGGCCTGCCGTGGCAGTCCGTCCACGACGGCGAGCGGTATGTCCATGAACCGGTACGCCTCACGGTCTGCATCGAGGCACCGCGGGAGGCGATGACGGACATCCTGCGGCGGCACGACAACGTGCGCGCCCTGTTCGACAATCGCTGGCTGCACCTCTTCGAGATCGACGAGGCGGGGCAGCTCGCCTGGCGCTATGCCGGCGATCTCCGCTGGGAGCCGGCTGCAGCGCGCGCCGGCATCGACAAGCTGGAGGCGGTCGCATGACACCATCGCGGTCGCTCATGCGGTACCCGGCAAGCCGCAGCGGTGGGCCGGCCTGCTCAGGCGGCACCCCCGCACAACTAACCGCCGTTAGGACATTCGTGCGAAAAGCAGATGCGCGCCCCCATGAACAGGATCGACCAGCTCGAGAACGAGAGCGTGTTCATCTTGCGAGAGGCTTTCAGCCAGGTCGGCTCTCTGGCGATGCTCTGGTCGCTCGGCAAGGATTCCAACGTGATGATCTGGCTCGCCCGCAAGGCGTTCTTCGGACGGGTGCCGTTTCCAGTCGTCCATCTCGATACCGAGGCTGAGTTCCCGGAAGCCTATGCGTTCCGGGATTGCTACGCCTCGGAATGGGGATTGAACCTGATCGCCGAAATCTGCCCGCCGATCGAGGCGATTGATCCGTCGCTGCCGCCAGCAAGTCGTTTTGCCGCGCGCAAGAGCGCAGGCCTCAAACAATGCCTGGCACGACACGGATTCACCGGGCTGATCGCCGGAATCCGCCGCGACGAACAATCCGTCCGGGCCAAGGAGCGCGTCTTCAGCCCGCGCGATCAGCACGGCGACTGGGACTATCGCGATCAGCCGCCGGAATTCTGGGATCAGTTCAACACGAGCCTGCCGCCCGGCGCGCATGTGCGTATCCATCCGTTGCTGTCGTGGACGGAGATCGACGTCTGGCGATACATCGCGCGCGAACGCATTCCGCTGGTTCCGCTCTATTTCGCGAAGGTGGGCTACCGCTACCGCTCGCTCGGCGAGGTCGGGACGACGGCGCCCATCGCCTCGGACGCCGCCACCGTCGAGGACATCATCGCCGAGCTCGAGGCGACGCAGACCGAAGAACGCGAAGGCCGCCTGATGGACCATGAAGCCGAAGATGCCTTCGAGCGTCTCAGACTGAGCGGCTATCTCTAGCGCGATGCCGTCGACCGGAGTCAACGGGGCATCTGCCTGGTCGCTCGCGGGCAAGCGCGCCGTGCTGGCAACCATGCATGGCAAGGAACGGGTCGTCCGGCCGCTGCTCGAAGGCTGCCTCGGACTGGACGTGGTCGTCCCGCATGGCTTCGACACCGACCGGTTCGGCACCTTCAGCCGCGAGATCGAACGCAGGGGCAGCCAGCTCGACGCGGCCCGTTCCAAGATCGAGGCCGCGTTCGCTCACGATCCCCACGCTCGCGTCGCCATCGCCAGCGAGGGGGCCTTCGGACCGCACCCGCTCCTGCCCATCGTGCCGATGGGCCGGGAGATCGTGGTATTGCGCGACCGCGACACCGGCCTCGAGCTGATCGGTCATCATGCAGACCTGTCAACGAATTTCGCCCATGAGACGGTCGAGACCGCTGCGGCCGCCAGAGCCTTCGCCGCACGGATCGGCTTTCCCCGTCACGGCCTCATCGTCACCGGCGTTGCGGATGGCGCACCGACGCCGGACCGGTATCTCGACAAGGGCATCTACACCGTTTCGGCGCTCACGCAGTCCGTGGAGAACGTCCTGGCGCTGTGCGGTGCGGCCCATGTGGAGACGGACATGCGCGCCAACCGGAATCCGACGCGGATGCGCGCGATCAGGCGCGCGACGATCGATCTCGTCCGCACATTCCGCAGCCTCTGTCCGAATTGTTCGCGCCCCGGCTTCGCCGTCACTCAGCGCCTGACCGGCCTGCCCTGCACCTGGTGCGGCGAACCTACCACCGCCCTGCGGGCGGAGGTGGCTGTCTGTGCAGGCTGCGGTCACTCGCTCGAACGGCCGGTTGCGGCGGAGACCGAAGATCCTGGACTGTGCCCTGTCTGCAACCCCTGATGGCAATAACCCTTAGGAGGAGGCAATGGAATTCGACCAGCGGCTGGCGGACTATCTGCAGGAAGCGGAGGCTCGCATCGACTGGGTCCTGGCGCATCCGCACACGAGCGACTGGTTGAGGACGGCCCTCGACGGCGCGCGCCGCCGCAACCCCGTCGAACTCCTGAACGACCTCGAGATGCTCGACCATCTCCTGCGGTCTCGCGCACGGGCGCAGATCGAGGCGGCCCTGCCGGTGCCGGCGGACCGACCGAATGCCTGATCGGCATCATCCGATCAGCGGCCTCCGGACCTCTCCGCCTCGCCGCCAAGTCTGACGACGAACCGGTTGCCGGTTCTGCGGGAACTGCTCTGGCGGACACGGGACGCGATCTGGGCTCGCCGAGGTCGCCTGGCCTGTCGCAGCCGAGAAGCGCATCCTCGAACGCACAGGCACTGCACCGATCGCCATGGCATCGGCCATGACTATGGTCCGGCGGTCGATACGGGGCTTTCCGAAAACGGACCGGAGGCGCAGCTCATCGCCCGGCGTTCAGAGGTCACCACTTCATGTCAGGGGCGCCGGCGGAACCTTCCATGCCCGGGCGTTGGCTCGGTTCCGAACTGCTTCGCTGGATCGACCGCGACCCGGCCCTCAAATCGAGCCGCTGGCCAGGGCGTGTTCGACCCCGCCGATCAGATGCGTCTCGAGGATCGCCTTGGCCGCATCCGCGTCCCGGGCCAGAGACGCCTCCAGCAGAGCGCGGTGCTCGGCGGCGGCGATGCTGCCGCGAAACGACAATGCGATCATCTGATAGCGCAGATACTTGTCGAAGATGCCGCCGTGCAGATGCATGAGCACGTCCGAGCCGCAGGCCGAGATCAGCGCCTGGTGAAACTCCCAATCGTGGCGTTTCCACAGGCCGGCCTGACTGCGGTCGCCCTGGTCCATGCGCTTTTCCATCGCGGCCAGCTTGTGATAGGCGGCGACGACCCGCGCCTCCCAGTCGACATCGCCGCGGCGGAAGGAATCCGCCAGCGCCTGCCCTTCGACCAGCAGACGCAGTTCGGCCAGTTCGCGCAGGTTTTCCGGTGAGACCTGCACAACCTCGAAACCGCGTTGCCCCTCGGCCAACACCAGCCCCTCGGTGGCCAGCCGGTTGAGCACCTCGCGCAGCGTGCTGACCGAGGCGCCATATTGATCGCGCAGTCCCTCGAGCCTGAGTTTGCGGCCAGGCACGAGCGCACCGCTCAGGATGTCGCCGCGCACCTTGCGCCAGACGGAAGCCGCGACCGTCTCGCGCGGCGGATCGAACTGGGCCACCGAGTCTCCATCGGAAGCCAGCAGGCCCAGTGCTGCGGTGTGCTCGACACAGGCCGCGATATGCCCGGCCAGTACCTGTATCGCGCGGTCGGCGTCCCGGGCCAGCGCACAGTCGCGCAGCATGCGATGTTCCTCGGCGGCCTCGGTGCCGCGAAAAATCACGGCAATGATCTGATAGCGCAGGTAGCGGTCGAAGACGCTGGCATGCGCGGCCAGCAGTTCGGCCGAGGCGCAGGCAGCGATCAGACGGTGGTGGAATTCCTTGTCGTAGCGTTTCCACAGTTCCGACTGGCTGCGATCGCCGTCGAGCATGCGCGCCTCGATCCGGCCCAGCTTGTGGTAGGCGCCAACGACCTGCCCCTCCCATTCCAGGTCGCCCTTCCGGAAGGATTCGCGCAGGGCGTGGACCTCGAGCAGTTCGCGCAGCGAGGCGAGGTCGCTGAACTCGGCCTGGGTGACCGGCGCCACGGCAAAGCCGCGCTGTCCCTCGACCACCACAAGACGTTCTCCGACCAGACGGTTGAGCACCTCGCGCAGCGTGCTGAGCCCTGCCCCATAGCTTTCGCGCAGGGCCTCCAGCCGCAGCCGCGCCCGCGGCGCCAGCACGCCGTGGATGATGTCGCGCCGGATTGCTCCGTAGACTTCCTCGCTGGTGGAATCGAGCATCGCCGATCCTTGCTTGCGCTGCGGCCCATTTCTTTCACGAGCCGGTTGACCCGGCAACCGTGCTTATCACCATATGAATCCGTTTTTGTATGTTGATCCGCAATAAGCCTGTTGAATTATGATTGCTATGATGTAGGCTGCCGGTCCATGTGGCGCCACGACAGAAGGGCCACGCCGTTTCATCAACGGAACGAGGGAGGACGACATGAAGACCGGAATCACGCGCCGTGCGGCCCTGGCTGCCGGAGCATTCGCCATTACCATCGGCGCGGCCCCGTTCGGCGCCACCATGGCCCAGAGCAAGCCGGTGCTGCGCTTCTCGGCCGTGTTCTCGGATCAGGACATCCGGGCCCGCATGATGGAGCGCCTGGCCGCAGCGGTGGCAGATGACTTCTCCTTGGAACTGCACTACGGCGGCACGCTGTTCGGTCAGGGTACCGAGCTGGTCGCGCTGCAGCGCGGCAACCTGGAGATGGGCAACATCGCGCCCCAGGACATCGCCAACCAGATTCCAGCCTGGTCGATCCTGACTGCGGCCTACCTGTTCCGTGACCCGGATCATCTGATGGCCTTCTTTGCCTCGGACGCGGGCGAAGAGATGAAGTCCATGGCCGAGGAACAGCTCGGCATCCACATCCTGGGCCCCACTTACTACGGCACACGCCACGTCGGACTGCGCCCTGACCGGCAGATCAACACGCCAGCAGACATGGCCGGAATCCGGCTGCGCATGCCGCCGGGCGAGGCCTGGCAGTTCCTGGGCGCGGCGCTGGGCGCCAACCCAACCGCGATGGCCTATGCCGAGGTCTATACCGGCCTGCAGACCGGCGCCATCGACGGCCAGGACAACCCGCTGCCCAACGTCGAGAACATGAAGTTCTACGAGGTGATGAGCCAGATCGTGCTGACATCGCACCTGGTGGCCTTCGACCTGCTGACGATCTCTTCGCAGGCCTGGAACGCCATGTCGGCGGAACAGCAGGCCGCCTTCCAGGCCGCAGCCGACGAGGCCATGGCCTGGTCGGCCGAACAGCACCGGGCACGCGAGGCGCAACTGGCCGACTTCTTCCGCTCCAAGGGTCTCAAAGTCTACGAACCCGATGTCGCGGCATTCCGTGCCCATGCGCAGAAGCGATATCTTGAATCCCCCCTTTCGGCCAACTGGCCGGCGGGGATGCTGGAGCGGATCAACAATCTCTGATCCGAACTACCGGCGGCCGCCGCGGGCGGCCGCCTCCTGCGCTGGAGGACGCGATGATCGAGGCGGCACGGAAAGCCGCGCTGTGGCTGCACCGGGTCGCCGAGGGCCTGGCCGCGATGATGCTGGCGGTGATGTTCGGCGCCTTTCTGGTGACGATCCTGTTCCGCTACGTCCTGCAATGGCCCTCGGGCAAGGCGGCCGAACTGAGCTCGGTGATGTGGGTCTGGCTGGTGCTGTTCGGTGCGGCCTTCGTGCTGCGCGAGCGCGATGAGATCCGCTTCGACATCGTCTATGGGGCGGTCAGGCCGGCGGTCCGGCGCTTCTTCACGGTGGCGATCGCGACTGTCGTCGTGGGCCTGTTCCTGCTCTCGCTGCCGGCAGTCTGGGACTACGTGACCTTCATGAAGGTGCAGCGCACCGCCTATCTGCGCATCCGCTTCGACTGGCTCTATTCGATCTATGTCGTCTTCGCGGTCGCCATCATCGCCCGATACGTGTGGCTGGCGGCGCGTGCCGTCATGGGCCACGACCCCCTGCCCCCGGCATCACAGGACGCAAGGACCGATCCATGGATCCCTTCACCGCCACCCTCCTGGTGATCTGCGGACTTGCGCTGTTCGGCCTGCCGATCGGTCTTTCGATGATCTCGGGCTCGGTGCTCTATCTCTACCTGCGCGGGCAGGACATGGGGCTGGTGGCCGAAAGGCTGCTGAACTCGATGTTCACAGGCTATGTCATCCTGGCCGTGCCGCTCTTCATTTTGGCGGCCGAGCTGATGAACTCGGGCTCGATGACCGACCGGCTGCTGAAGTTCTGCAACGCCTTCGTCGGACGATTCCGGGGCGGGCTTGCACAGGTCAACGTCGTGCAGTCGGTGATCTTTTCGGGGATGTCGGGTTCGGCCATTGCCGATGCCGCAGGAAGCGGGCGGATCATCGCCGAGATGATGACCCGCGACGGACGCTACACCCGGAGCTTTGCCGCTGCATTGACCGCGAGTTCCGCGGTGATCGGACCGATCATCCCGCCATCGATACCGATGGTCCTGTATGCGCTCGTCTCCAATGCCTCGATCGGCTACCTGTTCCTCGCCGGCATCCTGCCGGGGCTGCTGATGGCGCTGGCGCTGATGGTACTGGTGGTCATCCAGTCGCGGCGGCACAATTTCCCCGTCGAGGCGCCGGTACCCTTGCGCGAGTTGCCGAGGGTCACCCTGGACGCCTTTCCGGCGCTGATGATGCCCATCGTGCTGCTGGGCGGAATCTATTCGGGCGTGATGCCGCCCACCGAGGCCGCCGCCGTCGCCGCTGCCTATGCGCTGTTGATCTCCGCCGTCCTGTACCGGTCGATCTCGCTGGGCCAGCTCTATCGCGCCCTGACCTCGGGGGCGCGGTCCTCTGCGGCAATCGGGATGCTGATTGCGGGGGCGCTGGTCTTCAACTACGTCGTCACAGCCGAGAACATCCCGCAGACGCTGAGCTCCTATCTGGCCGGCTGGAACCTGACGCCGCTGCAGTTCCTGATCCTCGTCAACATCGTGCTGCTGATCGTGGGTGCGATGCTCGAGGGGACGGCGATCCTGCTGATCATCGTGCCCGTCTTCATCCCGACCGCGACTGCGCTGGGCATCGACCCGGTGCATTTCGGCGTGGTGGCGGTGGTCAACATCATGATCGGCCTGATCACGCCGCCCTATGGCCTTTTGATCTTCATCATGCAGTCGATTACCGGGGCGCCCCTGCGCCACATCATCCGCGATCTCCTGCCGTTCATCGCCGCGCTGGTGCTGGCGTTGGTGGTCATCACCGCCTTCCCCGACCTCGTGCTCTGGCTACCACGGCAGTTCGGCTACGCGGGCTGACCTGAAGAAAGGACCCGGAATGTCCGGTGCGATCCATGTCCTCAACGGACCGAACCTGAACCGCCTCGGCCTGCGCGAGCCGGAGATCTACGGTCACACCACGCTGGCCGAGATCGAGGCCATGTGCCGTGCCGCCGCCGCACCGCGCGAGCTGGTCTTTCGCCAGTCGAACGCCGAATGCCAGATCATCGACTGGATCCACGAGGCCATCGACACCGGCGCCGCGGCGATCGTCATCAACCCGGCCGGTCTAACCTTCACCTCGGTGCCGATCATGGACGCCCTCAAGATGTTTCCGCGGACGGTGATCGAGCTGCATATCTCGAACATCCACCGGCGCGAGGCAGTCTATCACCATTCCCTGGTTTCCAAGGTCGCAACGGCCGTGATCGCGGGGCTCGGGGCCGAGGGCTACCGCGTTGCCGTCCAGGCAGCCGGCCGCCTGGCGGTGTGAACCATGCGCGCGATCCGATTGGGGCTGATCGGCGACCACATCGGCGCCTCCCGCGCCCCGCGCTTCCATGTGCTGGCGGGGCTGCAGAACGGAGTCGAGGTGATCTATGATCGGCTGGTCCCGACCGTGATGAAGCAAGGCTTCGATGCACTGTTCGACATGGTGGCCACGCAAGGCTATCGCGGGATCAATGTGACCTATCCCTACAAGGAGCGCGCCGCGTGCCGCGTGCGCATCGACGACCCGACGGTACGGGCGCTTGGCGCCGTGAACACGGTCCTGTTCGAGCCCGACGGGCCGCGTGGCTATAACACCGACCAGTCGGGCTTCATCGCGGCCTACCGGCGCGCGCGTGGAGACATGCCGCCAGGCTGCGTGCTGGTAATCGGTGCGGGCGGCGTGGGGCGCGCCATCGGCTTTGCGCTGGCACGACTGGGGGCGACCGAGATCCGGCTCGCCGATACCGACCCCGCCCGGGCCGAGGCGCTGGCCGCCGCGCTGCGCGGCTACTGCGACCGGCTCGCGGTGGCGACGGGCACGGATGCAGCGGCGATGGCGCAGGGCGCCGAAGGAATCTTGAACGCCACTCCCGTCGGCATGGTCGGCCACCCCGGCACCCCGCTGGCACGCGCCGCAATGGCGGGTGCACGCTGGGCCTTCGACGCGATCTATACACCCGTCGAGACCGAGTTCCTGCGCGACGCGAAGGCCACCGGATTGGATGTCATCTCGGGCTACGAACTCTTCATCGGACAGGGCGTGGACGCGTGGAAGCTCTTCACTGGGCTGCCGCTCGACGAGGCGCGCCTGCGCGAAGCCCTCGCCGCCGAGTCCACGCCATGAAGACTTCGATCGCCACCGTCTGCATCGCCGGGACGCTGGAAGAGAAACTCGCCGCAATCGCCGCAGCAGGTTTCGACGGCGTCGAGATCTTCGAACAGGATTTCATCGCTTCCGACATCGGTCCAGCGGAACTGGGCCGGATGGTGCGCGACCACGGGCTTGCCATCACGCTGTTCCAGCCCTTCCGCGATTTCGAGGGTCTACCGGAACCCCTGCGCAGCCGGGCCTTCGCCCGCGCCCGCCGAAAGTTCGACATCATGGCCGAGATGGGCACCGACCTGATCCTCGTGTGCTCTTCGGTGCATCCGGCCTCGATGGGCGGGATCGACCGGTTGGCCGCGGATTTCGCAGAGCTTGGCGCGATCGCCGCCGAACGGGGCCTGCGCGTCGGCTACGAGGCGCTGGCCTGGGGGCGTCACATCAACGACCACCGCGACGCTTGGGAAGTTGTGCGTCGTGCCGATCACCCTGCGGTGGGTTTGATCCTCGACAGTTTCCATACGCTCGGGCGCGGCATAGATCCCGACACCATCCGCAGCATTCCCGGCGACCGGATCTTCTTCGTCCAACTCGCCGATGCGCCGCGCATCCCGATGGACCTGCTCTACTGGTCACGGCACTTCCGCAACATGCCGGGCGAGGGAGATCTCGATGTGACCGGCTTCATGCGGGCAGTGGCCGCGACGGGATATGCCGGGCCGCTAAGTCTGGAGATCTTCAACGACGAATTCCGGGCCGGGCTGCCCCGGCTCGTGGCACTGGACGGGCATCGCGCGCTGGTCGCGCTGATGGACGAGGTGCGCCGCGCCGAGCCGGCGCTGGATGTCGATCTGCCCGCCTTTCCGGCCCCGGCAACGGTGGAGCGCGTCGAGTTCGTCGAATTCGCGACCTCCGAGGCGGAAGCACCGGCGCTGGCCGCGCTGCTGATGACGCTGGGCTTTGCCGAGACCGGGCACCATCGCTCGAAACCGGTACGCCGCTTTGCGCAGGGTGGGGTCAACGTGCTGATCAACACCGCGACCAAGGGTTTTGCGCACGCCGCCTTCGTCAACCATGGCACCTGCGTCAGCGAGATCGCGCTGGCCGTGCCCGACGCCCGCGCTGCTCATGCGCGGGGTGTCGCGCTGGGGGCCGAACCCTTCGGCGATCCGCCGGGACCAGGCGAAATGGCCATTCCCGGGCTGCGTGGCGTGGGCGGCAGCCTGCTGCGGCTGGTCGATGCGGGAAGCGGCGAAGCTGATTTGTGGGATGTCGATTTCCGGCCCGTGGCAAGCGTGGGCGAAGGCGCGGGCCTCAAGGCCATCGACCACATCGCTCAGACGATGCGCTATGACGAGATGCTGAGCTGGACATTGTTCTACACGACGCTCTTTTCGGCCGAGAAGGCGCCGATGCTGGATGTCGCCGACCCCGACGGGCTGGTGCGCAGCCAGGCCGTGCAAGCCGGGGCGCTGCGGGTGACGCTCAACGGCGCTCAGGGGCAGCGCACGCTGGCCGGCCAGTTCTTTGCCCAGACCTTTGGCGCCGCTACCCAGCACATCGCCCTTGCCACCGACGACATCATGGCCACCGCCGACCGGCTGGAGGCGCTGGGCTTTCAGGCCCTGCCGATCGGCGCCAACTACTACGATGACCTGGCCGCGCGCTTCGACCTGTCTGCCGGTCATATCGACGCGCTCAGGGCACGAAACCTGCTCTATGACCGCGACGAGACGGGATCGGGGGGCGAGTTCCTGCAACTCTACAGCCGCCCCTTCGGCGACGGGATGTTCTTCGAGATCGTCGAGCGGCGCGGCGGCTATGCGGGATACGGCGCGGCGAACGCGCCGTTCCGGCTGGCCGCCCAGCGCCGGCTCATGCGACCGGTCGACATGCCGCAACGTTGAGCCGCCCGTGCGGGGCCGCCGCACCGGCGGTGCCCCCCCGGGGGGGGGGGGGGGGGGGGGGTTGTAACACTTCCACTCATCGGTGCGATCCTCGGCTAAGGTGAAGCACCGGTTGCTGGGAGAGGGTCGCCGCAGCGTGGTCGGGGGTTGTTCCCT